>JAJRTI010000066.1 GCA_024278415.1 Planctomycetota bacterium
AACCCCGTTGGGGTTGAATCTTGTGCGTGAGCCTTGTACCCAGGGTTGCAGCAACCCTGGGCTAGAAGACGGAACCCCTGCGGGGTTCGGCAATGGCCACGGCGCGTCTTCGCTCTCAAGTTGTGGGTAAAGAGCAGGGCGATGCCCCATCCTCGCGGGCTCCTATCCTATCACTCCGGGGGGTTGATGCAACGTCGGCGCAGCCGGCGGACGGGGACGCCCCCCCCATGGAATGCGACACGGCCAACGCCCCACGATGAAAAACACGATGAGCGGTACATCTGGGACTAACCAACCCACGCGTTGTGGCGCCCCTTCCGGGCTCAGTTAGGTTGCCGCCCTCCAACCCAGGGCTTCGCCGCGCGGGGCGCAGCCCTGGGCTGGTATGTCGCAGCCCTTCAGGCTGCACAATGCCGCCACCGCAACCGCTAGCCTACTTCCCATACTCGATCACCAACTCCGCCGGCTTGCCGCTCTCGCGGGAGCAGTAGTCCGTGCCGTCGGTGTTGATCGGGTCAATGACGAGGTTCAGCTCCTTCATGCCTTCGAGCGACAGCTTGAGTGGAACTTCGAGCACTGCGTTCTCCGTGACGCGCCCGATGTTGCCCAGCACCTTGCCGGGCTTGGGCCGGTTCGCGTACTTCACCGTCATCTCTTGCCACGGGTCGGTCGTGAGGCACACGTTGCCGCCGTTGGACGTGGGGTTGCCGAAGTTGCGGATGCGCAGCATCACGGACAGCGGCTTGCCCGGCACGTCGAGCTTGAAGCGCAGCAACGTGAGGTGGTGGCTCTCGTCGCCCATGCGAGCGTTGCCACCGTCCACGAGCAGGTTGGGCGAGTTGCCCCTGCCGCCCACGCGCGGGCCCACGTACGCGTCCGCGACGGCCTTCAGCACGACGCGGCCATGGTCCGCGAGGTACTCGATGTCCACCTTCTTCTCGCACTCGACCTTGCCGTTGGTGCGCACGAGTTTGAGCGTCATGGGGTACATGCCGCGTTTCGTCTTGCGCAGCACCTTGGCCACGAGCGCGATCTGCGCCTTGCCGCCGGCCTCGATCTTCAGGCGCGTCTTCGACGGTTTCACCGAGAAGCCTCGGGGCGCCTTCACGAAGAGCGAGCCGCTGAACGGCACGTTCTTGATGTTCGAAATGCGCACCGCACCAGTCTGCTCCGGCTTCATGTCGTTGAGCGAAAACTGCGGCGGGGTGAACCCGATGGTGAGGATCTCCGTACGCTCGATCTCCACGCCTTGGATGAGGGGCATTTGATCCGGCGCGGGCCGGCCAATCTTGGCGGAGAAGTCGATCTGAATCGCTTCTTCGGCCTCAACGCTTTTGATCTCCTTCACGAGCGCCTTGCGCACGCCGCGGGCCTCCTTCACGATGTCGACGCCCTTCAGCGCCGGCCGGCCATTGACCGCGACGTTGAACACGCGCTTGCCGGGCTCGACGTTGTCCAGCTCCGCGAAATGGAGGCGCACGGTATAGGCCGCCTTGCCATCGCCGGGGGCGAGGACGGGGATCTTCAGCCGGCGCACGCCCTTGATGCCCGAGGTGTATATCCAGGGGGCGTCCGTGCCGGCCACATGGACGAAGTCGGTGCTGTGCTTGAAGAAACCGCCGCCGGGATACGTTCGCACACCGACCTTGAAGCCCAGCACGAGCCGCGTCGCGCGGCGCGGGAAGCTGAGCCAGAGCTTGTCGTCCTTGGCGAGGCGGTCGCCCGGCGCGCCGAGGTTCACGTTGAGGCGCTTCACCGGCAGCACGCCTGGATTCCACGTGCTGTACTTGCCCCAGCCCCGGTTCTGCTCCACGTGCTTGAGCACAATGGTGCACTGGATCGGGAACGGGCACATGCACGCGGACGATGCTTCGGGAACGAGCAGCAGGCCTTCGGCCGGGATAAAGTTGATCCAGCAGCCCGTGCGTTGGGCGCCGAGGTGCGTCACCCCGGCTTCCCGTTTCAGGTCGTAGTACGCCATGTAGTACGACCGGGCAAGCAGCATGCCCGGGCAACCGGCCGGCGCGCCGCAGTGGTGGCCGGGCCGAGTCCACTGCCACGGCTCAGTGCGGCCCGTGATGGGATTGACGCGCGTGCGCTGCTTGCCGGTCTTGAGGTCGTACGCCCAGGGCTCTGCGTGGAAGGTGTCGCCGATAATGAGCGGCCGCACGCGGTAGCCGATGCGCTTGTCCCAGAGCTTCTTGCCGCTCTTGGAGGATACAGCGATGACGCGCCGAGTCTTAAACGTGCCGGCGAAGAAATCCTTCCAGTGGTGGGCGTCCGTATACACACCAAAGATCGTCAGCACGCCGTCATTGTACATCGTCGCCAGTGAACTCCAGTACACCCCGCCGATGCAGCCCGTGAGTTCCCAGGGCTTCTCCCAGGCTTTGCGGCCGGTCTTTGCGCTCAGCGCGGTCACCATGCGCACCGGCGCGGTGCGCTCCTTCTGCTTGAGTTCGTCGCCCTTGAACCCCGCGTCCTTGAGCGCCTGGCGGCGCTGGCTAGCAGACACGCTCCTGTCGATGAAGAAGACGCGGCCCTCGCCCACCGAGATCGTCGGATGGTCGATCGTGCCGCCCCGATGCGTCCAGAGCAGCTTCTTGCGGCGCACGTCGTACGCGAACAAGATGTCCGACACGCGCGCGTACAAACTTGCGCTTCCGAATAGGATGCCCTTGTCACACGCAACGTACCCCCAACGCCGCGGCCGGCCATCGGGAGACTTGGGCAAGCTAAAGACGGCCAGCTCCTTGCCGGTCTTGGCATCGAGCCGGTAGCACTTGTTCTGCCAGACCACGTAGAAGCTCCGGTCGTCGGCAGCGAGGTTGCTCGCATCGTGCGACACGCCGGCGCGCACGACGCGGGGGAAATCGCGGTCCCAAAGCTTCAGGCCATTGTACGCGTCGTACGCGTTGACCTTGTTCTCGCCTTGCACGAACAACACTCCGTTGACCGCGAGCGGCGCGGCTTGGCGCCGGTGCCGGCTGATCATCTGGAGCGGCCCGGGGTCGCCGAACCAGAGCATGCCCAGCGGCCCCTTCACGAGTTGGTCGTTGCTGCTGGCCGTGTTGCCCGGGTTGCCGTATTCGCCAGTCCAGTTGTCCGCGCCGGGCAACGGCCCGCGTTCGTACTTGGTCCAGAGGCCGCCGCGTGTCGTGATGCGGCCCTTGGGGAGCCAACTGGCCAGCTTCTGTTTGCTGAGCCCACTCCCTCCCTCCGGCTGGCCGATCATGGCCACGCCTCCGCAAGGCTTGAGCACACGCAGCACCTCCTTGGCCGACATGCCGCCGAGGCCGCTCACGAGCGCCTTTTCCGACACCACGAGGTTCGCGAAGTAGTCGGAGTACGGGAGCTTGTCCAGCGGGCCTCGATCCACCACCACGCGGTCGCCGTACACCCCGGCGCGGTCGAGCGCTTCCCGCGCGGCCTGGACCTTCTGGGCATTCGGATCGATCGCGTAAATCACGAGATTGGTCCGCTTGGCGAGTTCATAAGCCAGCCGCCCGGTACCGACGCCGAGCACGAGGGCAAACCCGCGCTTGACGCCGGACTCGCGCACAATCGTGTCCGCCGCTTCCGCGCACAGGCGCGAGAGCTTGTCCTTGGGGAACGGCTCGTCCGTTTCGGGCTGCTCGATGGCGCCGATCAGCTCCGAGCCCTGCGCGCCGAAGCAGTGGATCGCGCCGGTATCGGTGCTCACGTAGAGGCGCCCGTTGGCCACGGTGAGGCCGCGGGCCTTGCCGTCCACGGGCGCTTCCCACAGCAGCTTCCCGTCCGTAGAGTCGACGGCCTGGACCTTGCCGTCGCCGCCGGCAAAGAGAATGCGGCCGGCCATGATGAGAAACTCCGTGCAATCGCTTGGCCGACGCCAGCCGGTGCTTTGGTCCATGACCAGGCCGGCGGCTTCCCAGTTCTGCTCCAACTTCTTCTTGCGTTCGAGCAACGGCGCCAACGCCTTCTCTGCGGCCGCGAGCTTGAGCAGATTCGCGCGCAGGGACTTGTCCACCTTGACGCGTTCGGTCTTCAGTGCGTCGAGCTTCTTGGGATCGCCCTGGAGTTCGGCGAGCTGCTTGTCGATCGCCTCGAGGCGCTTATTGTCCGCGTCCACGAGCCGCGCGACGTTTCTGCGGTTGCGTTCGGGCCCGCGCATGGTCTGGCGGAGGCGCATGCGCTGGTCGCGCAGGAGGAAACGGCGCACGCTGGCCTTGGGATAGGTATCCCGCTTGAACGCGGCCATCTCCTTGCCGCTCAAGCCGTACGTCATGTGCTCGGTCACGAGTACCTTGCGCGCCTTGAACCAGGCGTACCGGCCGCGCGTGCGGCCGGTGTACGCCATGACCTCTTCGGTGCCGGTGTAGAGCTTGTCGCCGAAGATGAGCGCGTCCGTGCCGCCGATGTTCTTGCCGAAGTACGCAGCCGCGCCGAGCCTGCCGGTCGCCCGGTCGATCTGCATCGGCGACACGCGGCCCAGCGGTGCGAAGAGCAGCTTGTCCGTGGCGAGCAGATAGCCCTGAGGCGAGACGCGGCTCTCGGTCGCCTCGCCACCGGTGTCGTTGAGCCAAAGGCGTTTGCCCGTCGCCGCGTCGAGCGCCACAAAATACACGCCCTCTTGGGGGAAGATGCCCGCGCCGGCGTAGGCCACGCCCTTGTCGACAAGCACACCGGTGCGCACCGGCCACATGGAGACCATCTTGCCCCGGCCGAGCAGGCGCCTGTCACGCAAACTCATGGGGTACTTCCACACGACTTTGCCGTCGCGCGCGGAGAGGCAGTACACGACGCCGTCGTCCGAGCCGAAGTAGACCTTGCCCTGCCAGACGGTCGGAGCGAGGCGCACCGGGCCGGACGTGAAGAACTGCCAGCGCAACTTGCCCGTGGCCGCTTCCATGCAATAGACCTTGTTGTCGCTCGACGAGCCGAAGTAGATCGCGTCCCCAGCCGCGACCACGTGGTACGCGTCGTCGAAGCGGACGCGGGGTAGTTCGAGGTACCCCTCGACCGGCACGGAGCGCGGCGGCTCCCACGCGGGCGACGGCTTGTGCAGCGGATGGTAGACCCAGACTGGAGACAGCGGCGGCCGCAATTCTTCGCTCGTGATGCCGCTGCGGCGCATGTCGTGGCGGTACGTGGGCCAGTCCTCCGCAAAGGCCGGCGCGCTAACAGCGAAAAGCATGAAGACAGTCAGAAAGCGGGACGACATACGGGAAGCTCCTGTCGTGTTGGGCGTTACTCGCGCACGATCTCGACGCCGCAAAGCAAGGGCGCGCGGTCCGCTACAGTATCGAAGGGCTCGAATTCTATCGTTAGCGTGCTAACAATAGCAACCCCCTTCAACTCCTTTACCAGCGCTCGCCGAAGGCCGCCAGCTTCCTTGATCACATCGAGCCGCCCGAACGCGGGCTTGCCTTGCACCTTCACGTCCACTGCGCCAGGCGCGCCATCGAGGACCGCGAAGCATAGACGTACGGTGAACGCAGCGGTCCCCTGCCCCTTGTCGATGAGCGGAATCGTGAGCTTGCGCAAGCCCCGCGCGCCGGACGCGAACACCCACGGCTTGTCCGTGCCGGCAATGGCCACGAGGTCCGCGTTGCGGTGCACGTAGCCTCCGCCGGGTGCGAACTCGGCCTTCGCGGCGAAGCGCAGCGCGCGCCTCGCCGGGGGGCGCGGGTAGCCGAACCACAGCCGGCCCGACGCGTCTCGCCGGTCGCCCGGCGCGCCGAGGCTGATGGCCAAGTGCTTGACCGGCCGCAGTGCGCCGGCGGAGCTGAAGACCGACCAGTTCTCGCGGCGTTGCACGGGTGCGAGCGCGATGGACGCTTGGAGCGGATACGAGCAGGTGCAGCCCGAACTCCCATCCGGCGCGAGCACGAGCCCGCCCGCGGCGACAATGTTCATCCAGCACCCCGGACGCTGGCCGCCCCAGTTGCTCGTGCCCTCGTCCGCGAGCAGGTCGTAGAACCCGAATGTGCCCGAGCGGAAGAAGAGGCAGTTGACCGAACCGGACGACGCACCGCAGCCGTATGCCCGGAAGAACTGCCACGGCACGGAGAGCCCAGTGATGGGGTGCTTGCGCGTCTGCACCTTGCCGGTCTTGAGGCCGATCGCATGCGGCTCCGCATAGAGCACCTTGTCGGTCACAACCGGATGCCGCGTGAAGTGGAGCTTGAGATCCCACATCGGCTTGCCGCTGTCCGCGGCCAGCGCAGCCATCTGCCCGCCGCCCTGCGCGCCGAGCGCGAGAAGCACACCGTTTGAATACACGAGCGTCATGAACTCCTTGCCCAACGCGGCCGCGTCAATCGCCGCGGTCCACAAGACCTTGCCATCGCGTTCATCGAGTGCGACAACCCGGCGTGCATTCGGGGAATCCCACGGGGACTCGGCCAAGTACATGCGCCCCCCGCCCTGTGTGATCGCAATGTGGTGCACGTAGCCAGCGTCGATGCGCCGCGTCCACAGCCGCTTGCCCGTGCGCCGGTCGAGGGCGAAGACGGAGTCGCTCGCCACGCCGCCGGTGGGCAACCCGGGATCGCGCAGCAGCTTCGCCTTGAACGTCTCGAACTCCTTGGGCGACAGCTTCGTCGCGACGCGCTTCTCAAAATCCTCGCGGTTGCGGAACACGGCCGGCCCCAAGCTGCGCAGCTTGAGCATCGCGTCCCAAGACACGCCGCGGCGCACGAGGCTGCGGATCGCGTCCTCTTCGAGGAACTGTGCGGTGTACAGCAGCGCAGTGCTGCCGAAGAGCCGGCCGCCCACGACCGCGAGATACCCCCACGTTTTCGATTGCCCCGCTTCCGCTGGCGTCGCGAACTCGGCGAGCGTCTCGCCCGTCTGTGCGTCCAGCCGCAGGCACTGCTCCCCCACATTAAGGTAGAGCGAGTCGGCCGTCGCCACGACGTTGGAGGCCTCGCTGTGCACCGCGACGCGCCGGGCGCCTTTGATCTGTCGGTCCCAAAGCGGGAAGCCATTGTACGCGTCGATCGCGTAGACCATGTCGTCGCCAGCGATGAAGAGCCGGCCCCCCGCGAACAACGGAGCGGGCGATTTGCTGTGCCGGTTGATGAGCTTGGCCGGGCCGGGTTCGCCAAACCAGCGCACACCCAGCGGCGTGCGCACGATGCGATCCGGCGCGCACGCCGTGTTGCCGGGCGTGGCGTACTGGTGCGTCCATTCGCCCGCGCCGGGCAGCGGCCCGCGGGTGAGGGCCGTTCCCCGCGGGAGCGCGTCCAGACGGAAGCCCTTCGGCGCGCCCTGTGGGAACCACTTCGCCGCGAGCGGCTGCGGCATGATCGCGACGCCGCCGCAGGGCCGCAACACGCGCAGCAGTTCGTCCGGCTTGCCAAGGAATGCGCCCTCGCGGCATACGACCAAGTTGGCGAATGCGTCCGGCAGAGGCAGCCGGCCAAGCTTCGCTTGGCAAGCCGCCACGCGATCGCCATACACTCCGGCTCGGGCAAGCGCACGCCGGGCCGCTTGCGTCGGGCCCGCGTCCGCGTAGACCGCGTACACGCGCAGACCCGTCTGCCGCGCCAGTTCGTACGGCAGGGCCGCACCAGGCGCGCCCACAACCACGCAGTAGCCCCGCGTAACGCCTGCATTCGCCACCAGCCGCTTGGCCTCCTGAGCTGCGGCCTTGGCGTCTGTCGGTCCCGAATAGACCGCGTTGGGATTCTCCCGTTGCGCTACATCCGCGGCCTTGGTTTGGGTCGCTGGCGAGAAGCACACGATGGCGCCGGAGTCCAGGCTTGCGAACAGCCGCCCTTCCGCGGCCGCGAGGCCGCGCACTGGGCTTGGTGTGTCGGCTCCCCAAGCGATCTTGCCCGAGGCCTTATCGATTGCGACGACTTGCTTCGCCGCGCCCACGACTACCGCGTCTTTGGTCGCAATGACGGCCAGGCCGCCCTTCAGCGCGCACTTCCACTTCGTGGCCCCTGCCATGGCCGGATCGAGCTTCTTCATCTCCGCAGTCAACGCCCTATACTTCGTGTCCAGCTCCTTGTAGCGTTGCTGAAGCTTCTCGATCTTTGGCGTCGGCTTCTTCTCCTTCCAGAGCAACTGCTTCGCATCGTGGTTCGCCCGCCAGCGCTGCTTGCCTACGCGGTCCCGTTCGACGCCCAGCGCGGTGTATTGCTTGCGCAACTCGAAGTAGCGCTCACGATGAACCGCTCTCACCTCGCGGCTCGTCATGAGGTACGCCATGTCGCCGGCCAGCACGATGCGCTGCCCGGGCAGCCGCAACGCGACGCGGCCCGTCTCTGCGTCGTACGCGGTGAGGCCTGCCGGGCCATTGAAGACCATGCCGTTGTCCGCGGCCACGTACGTGCCGCCGATGCGGTACTTCGCTTCGGGGTCGTACTCCACGAGCGCGCCCGTCTTGAGGTCGTACACGGCCGGCACGTTGCGCCCAGTCGAAACAATGAGGTGCGAGTCGGTCGCTACCAAGGGCCCTTGGGGCGAAACGCCGCTGAACGCCTCCGCGCCCGGGTGGGGCAACTGGAGGTAGACTTGTCCGCTTGTGCCATTGCGCCAGAGCACGTCGCCGGTCTCTGCATCGGCCGCGCACACAAACACCCCCTCGCTCGGGAAAAGCCCGGCAATGAAGTAGGCGACGCCCTTCTGCACCAACACGCCGGTGCGCACGGGCCACACGGACACAACCCGGCCAGTGCCCACCGCGCGGCGCAAGCCCGGCGCACCGCGGACGCGCCACACCTCCCGGCCATCCTTGGCGTCGAAGCAATACGCACGCCCATCGTCCGAGCCAACGTATACCCGGCCGCGCCACAGGGCCGGCGCGACACGGATCGGCCCGCCGGTGAACGCGCTCCATCGCACGGCCCCAGTCGCGGCGTCGAGGCAGTAGACCTGGTCGTCCGCGGAGGACGCGAAGTACACCCGGCCCGCGGCGGCCGCGACGTGGAACGCCAGGTCGAACGCGACCTTGCGCGCCTCTTTGCCGGGGTTGGGCCACGACGGCCGCGGCGCATGGAGCGGCTTGAAGGCCCACTGCTTCGTCAAGGGCATGTTGAGTGCGTCAGCCGTCGCGCCGCGGCGACCGTTGTCGCCAAGATAGGTGGGCCAGTCCGCGGCAAGGCACGCCGCGGTGGCCATGAAGGCGGAGAGCGCGGCGGCCGCGCGCCAGGGTCTGCATTCGTTCACGCTGAAGGGACTCCGTTGGTGGATGTGGGACGCGTCGCGTTGGCATTATAGCCAGCCATCGCCAGAAGGCCAGTCACAGACGCGGCGCGGCTGTTGTGCTCTGGGGTGTGGCGCAGTAGAATGCGCGCGGCATGGGGATGAGCCGCCAGCAGCGGACACAGGCCGAGAGGTGCTTCCGACGGACCAAGGATCTCTCCCAAGCTCCACCCCCCTTCCAGTCCTCACGGCCCTCGCGCGGGCTCTCACTCGCGGGTTTGCTCAGATGGGAGAGTGGACGTTGCCTGTTTTATGCCTTGGAAGCAGAAATGGCGCCAACAAGCCCTACCGATCTATCCGCCGGGCCCGCGCGTCGGCGCTCCTTCTCGATCCGCATCCGCGCCGTGCTTATCCCCCTTGTGTTAAGCCTCGCGCTCGTGGCAAGCGTTGAGATGGCTCTGCGAGTGTGTGGGTTCAAGTTCAACCCCTATACTCATTACCGCTCACAATGGGGCCCGTTCGAGGAGAGCCACAACCGTTCGGACTACCTGCCGGACGCGGAGTTGTTCTGGCGTCTGGTGCCTTCGCACACCATCACGGGCTTCTTCGCGCCGGGGACTCACGTCAACCGGCACTGGGATAATGCGGATAATGGGATAATGGGGACAGCCACCTATTAAAGCATTACCTTTTCACCTTCTTGGCTGCTCGTTTGCGCGGCCGGCCGACGGGCAAGGCGCGTAGGCGCCGGCCAAGCGTGGTTTCGAGTTTGCTCGTGAACGAATCGCTCCCCAACGGACGGCCCGTGCGCGTGCGCAAACGGATCAGGTCCAGCCCGGCGGGGTCGTCATCGCGCGTCAACTCCTCACGCCAGTCCGAGCCCGCACACACCTTCTCCCACGCGGCCATGTCCAACAACCCGCATGCATCCTTGCCGTTGCACGTGTGCGGCCGCGCTGGACCACTCGTAACGCCACGCCCGGCGCACGAGCCTGGCCCGAACTGGATTGCGATCCACATAGCGGAGCGCAGCCCAGGTGTGCGCGGCGTCCAGCGGGCACGAGTGGAACCGATTCTGCCACAAGTGGCCGCTGCGCCCGTGCAGTCGGTTCACGGCCTGCGTGTAGAGCCAATGCGTGCGGCCCACGGCTTTGGCCAGTGACTCCTCACGCTCCGGCGCGACGATGAGGTGCACGTGGTTCGTCATGAGGCAGTAGCCCAGCACCCGCAACCCGAACCGCTCAGCTTGCTCGCCTAGCACATCGAGATACGCCCGCCGGTCGTCATCGACGAAGAACACGTCCTGCCGGTTGTTGCCCCGTTGCGTCACGTGATGGGGCACTCCGGGCGCCACGACTCTGGCAAGTCTGGCATGCCGGAAGCCTATCTCACCGCGGCCCATCTTGTCAAGGCCAAAACAGGTGGCTGTCCCCTATTTGTTGGGTGTTCACGCTGGCAAGGAAACCAACGCCTCTCCTGCGAGGCGGCATCGGCCAACGGTCGCACGGTGCTGGGGATGTTCCTCGTTGGCAACAGTTTGGCCCCCGGCTCGATCGGATAGTCTCTTAGGGGGCTGCGCATGTTCCCACCGATGCGGAAGGCCCTCACGGGCCTACTACGAACGCCTGATGGGTTACTTGTTCCGCTTGCGGGGCGACACGCTGAAGCTCACCACGGCAGGGTAGGGCACTTTGACGAGCCCTTCCCGGCGCATGCCTTCCGCCAGCATGGCGACGCGTTTGCGGTAGATGCTCTTGGGGCACTCTCGCAGCAGTTGCTTGCACACGTCGTAGCACCGCTGGTACTCCTTGGCCTCCCAGAGGGCGAAGCTGAGCATGAAGACGCACAGATCCCGGTTGGGGAAGCCGCGCGGCAAGGCCGCGCCTTTCTCGTAGTAGCGCGCCGCGGCCAGGGGGGCGCCGGTGCGGTCCCATTCGTATCGGCCCAAGTCGGAATAGGCCACAGCCGTGTATTTCGAGCGGGGGTACGCGCGCAGCAGCGCGCGCACGGCTTTCGCCTTCTCGTCTGTCTTGTGCATGTGGTCGTACACGCAGACGCGGAAGTACATCGCGTCGATGCCGTATTGTGTGAAAGGGAAGTTCTGGATG
>JAJRTI010000791.1 GCA_024278415.1 Planctomycetota bacterium
AGGAGGAGTTGGTGGTGCTGGAGGCGTACTACGACTCCATGTCGATCGTGCCGAGCCTGTCGCCTGGTGCGGAACAGGCCACCGGCATGGCGACGCTGCTCCAGCTTGCGGAGGTGTTCCAGAAGTGCCGGCCCAAGCGGTAGGTGCTCTTCCTCGCCACGTCGGGCCACTGTGAAGCGCTCGCGGGCGTGTCGAACTTCATGATGGCCCACGGCCGGGACGAGAAGTTCCGCAACCGCGTGCGCACCGCGGAGTTCCGCAAGCGCTTCAAGGAGCCCATCGACTTCAAGCTGTTCATCGGCTTGTACCTGTCGAGCCGCACGGACCGGCTTGGCATTTTCCACGAGGGCCACTTCACCACGCTGGGCCAGCGGCCGGACCTTCAGCCGCGGCGCTACTTCAAGGACTATGGCACCAAGTTCGGCCAGTTCGCCAAGCGCATCGAGGGCCAGACCGCTCTCGACAAGATTGCGGCCGCGCTCAAGGCCAAGGGGCAGGAATTCACGCCCGAAATCCGCGAGGCCGCGCTGACGATCATCGAGGAGTACGAATCGTTCACCGTGCGCGACGTGCTCAAGCAGAGCGGCCGCAAAGCGCTCACCGCGAAGGCGCTGCAAACCGCCACCGACGCGATGATCGCCGCCGGGCTCATGGAGCCGTCGGACCAGTACATCATCAACCCCGACCGCTTCCCAGTCGTGGACTACAACCTGCTCTTCGAGACGAAGGCGTTGTCGTTTTGGGACAAGCTGTTGATCCGGGTCGGTTTCCAGCGGCCGGTGCCCCAGGGCCTGCCGCGGCTGGACCCCAAGCTCAAGCCGGCCGTGGCGAAGATCGCCGAAACGAAGAAGGCTTTCGCGGCCAGCGACATCGAGGGCGTAGACGAGGCCCTTCTCCGCGAGGCGATGGCGCAACTCGTGCAGGCTGGCGCGCTTGTCGAACGCTACACGTATAAGGCGAAGAGCTTCCTCGAAAACGGCATCACCCCGGTCGGCGGCGTCATCTGGCAGAGCTACGTGCCCGGGCTGCTCGCGCTCGATAGCGAGGTGCTCGTGAAGATGGCCCTGCCGGGTATCAGCTTTGTGAGCGTGAACGACAGCCGGCCGTTCGTGGACACGCCGCTCGATACGCCGAGCCGCATCCACCTGGGCAACCTGACCAAGCAAGCCCAGCGCCTGGCCTGCATGCTCGCGCACGCGCTGAACGACGACGACGTGTTCCCCGACATCCGCGTGCGCCTGCGCGAGTACGCGAAGGCCGTGCGCGGGCAGATTGTTGAGTTCCGCATCGGCCAAAGCCTGCTGCCCGATTACCCGGTCGAAGGCGTGCTCGTGGTGCTGCGCGACCCGTCGCAGAAGAACCAATGGGAAAAGACCTACATGGGCGTGCGCGGCGCGACCCTGGCCATGACCGGGAAGGACGGGTACTTCGAGCATCCGTTTGTGTTCAATCCCAGTGTGACCGTGGAGGCGTACAAGAACAACCCGGAGACAGGGGAGATCATGTACGCGGCCGACCGCGGGCCTGAGGGCGACGCCACGTACCCGCTGCTCGTGCCCATGGACTGGCGGCTCAAGGAGACCCGCACGGTCGTGTTCCGCTGCCGGTCGCTGGACATCTACGACCTCTACGACCCGCGCTATCTCCGCAGCCTCGACACGATCAACGTGCTGGGGCCGCTCGACTTCGCGCCGTTGCGCTACGGCAACTCCGAGCTGTCCGGCCGCGGAGCCGTGGTCTGCTTCGAGGACCACGACCGGGTCAAAGTCGTCATGGGCTCCGGCGTGTTCGGCATCCAGTACCTCCTCACGAACGTGAAGCCCACGCCGGCCACAGGCTACGTGCAGATGTGGGCGGATCAGCCGGCCGCGAAGAAGGTCAAGATCACGGCCGGCCTGCGCATCGACGGCCCTGAGGCGCCGCCGGACCAGACGGCAGCCGGCGTCTACTTGTCGAAGGGGGCCACGCGCGTGCGCGTGCCGGTGCAGGCGGTCGTGCCGGGTACGGCGGGCAATGTGAAGGCCCACGCGCTGACGCAGTTCGTGGGCCGGGCGCCGGCGGGCGTCGCGGGGGTCACGAACCCGCGCAAGATCGACAACGGCGACGACAACCCCACGGGGGTAGGCTTCCCGGCCAACGACCAAGGCGCGCTCTTCTACACCCCCGAGATCGCGGCGCGGAACATGTTCGTGCTCAACGATTGGCGCATCCGCGAGCTACAGCGCTACGGCATCACCAACGAGCGTCTGGAGACGCTCCACAGCCAAGCCTCGGCCGCGCTGGACATGGCGCGGGAGGCGCGGCAGCAGAAGCAGTACGCGGCGTACGTGAAGTACGTGCGCGCGGCCCGGGGCTTCGCGGCCAAGGCGTACCCCGACGTGCGCGGCACCGCGAGCGACACGGTCAAGGGCATCATCTTCTACTTCGCGCTGCTGCTGCCGTTCGCGTTCTTCGTCGAGCGGCTCCTCTTCGGCTTCCCGGACATCCGCAAGCAAATCGCGGCGTCCTCGGCCATCTTCATCCTCATCTTCATCGTGTTGCGCTTCGTGCACCCCGCGTTCAGGCTCAGTTCGTCGCCCTACGTCATCTTCCTCGCGTTCGTGCTGCTGGCCATGGCGGTGTTCGTTATCACCATTGTGGTGACGAAGTTCAACGAGCAGATCGCGGAGATGCGCCGGCAGGCGGCGAAAGTGCATGAGGCCGACGTGGGCCGGCTGAGCGCGTCCGCGGCCGCGTTCAACCTCGGCATCTCGAACATGAAGAAGCGCAAGATGCGCACGACGCTCACCACGGTGACGCTCGTCTTGCTCACCTTCACCGTGTTGTCGTTCACATCCGTGAACACGTACACGCGCTTCAACCGCATCCCCCGGCCCCGGCGAACGGAGTGGTTCCGCATTACCGAGCAAGCGCTGGCGAAGCTCAAGGCGGACAAGGTGCCCGGGGCCGTGCTCGCCAAGGTCGGTGCGCTGAAGGGGCAAAAATTTGCCACGGAGGAGGCGCTGCGGGAGGCGCTGGCAAAGAAGCTGTCCGCGGCCGAACTCGGCGCCCAGTGGGCGCGCATCCGCGAACGCGCGCGCAAGCCGTACTACCGCGGCATGCTCGTGCGCGACCGGAACTGGAACTTCCTCGAGGATATCGCATACGAGTACATCTTCTCCGGCTTCACCCACGAGGCGGAGCAACTCGTCCTCGCCCGCCGCGCGTGGTACATGTCCAAGACGCGCGACGGCCAGTTGCACATCCGCGTCTCGTCGGCTGATGGCAAGGATACGCAGGCGGTCGCGGCCGTCGGCATGACGCCCAACGAGCGGCTCGTCACCGACATCGGCAGCCCAGATTACCTCCTCGCCGGCAAGTGGATCGAGAAGGGCGACAGCCGGGTCGTGATCCTGCCGGAGGAGATGGCCACCCGCATCGGCATCACGGCCAAAGACGTGGGCAAGGCCCGGGTAACGATTTTCGGCGAGTCGTTCCTCGTGAAGGGCATCTTGAACTCCCAGGCCCTGGCCAAGATGGTCGACCTCGACGGCGAGGGCCTCTCGCCGGTGGACCTGAGCGCGGAGGAGAAGGACTTCGATCCGAACGAGACCTCGGCGTCGCTCCGGGGCAACGCGACCGAGATCAAAGAGTTCCAGCACCTCAACCCCAACGGCTGCGTGTTCGTGCCGTACGACGTGGTGATCGAATTGGGCGGCGACCTGCGCGGCGTGGCCGTGCGGATCGGCGATTCGGTGGACTTCGACGCGTTCCTGGGGCTCGTGAAGAAGTTCATGAGCCGCGTGGGCATGACCATCTTCGTGAGCGATGGCGAGAGCGTGACCGCGTACTCGTCCATGGGCCTGTCGTCCTTCTCGGGCTTGGGCAACCTGTTCATCCCGATCCTCATCGCGGCGCTTATCGTGCTCAACACGATGATGGGCTCGGTGCACGAGCGCTTCCGCGAGATCGGCGTCTACAGCTCCGTCGGCCTGGCGCCGGTGCACATTGGCGCGCTCTTCCTGGCCGAATCGTGCGTGTACGCGGTCGTGGGCGCGATCAGCGGCTATCTCATCGGCCAAGTGCTCGGCACGCTGATCGCCACGTTCAACCTGCTGCCGGGCCTCACGCTCAACTACTCGTCGCTGTCCGCGGTCGCGTCCACGTTCATCGTCATGGCCGTGGTGATCCTGTCCACGCTCTACCCGGCGAAGGTCGCGTCGAACACCGCGGTGCCAGACGTGACGCGCAAGTGGAAGTTCCCCGACCCGGATGGCGACGACTGGACGTTCGACTTCCCGTTCACCGTCGCGGCCCGTCAGGTGCAGGGCCTCTACGTGTTCCTGAACAACTACTTCGACGGGTACAAGGAAGAGTCGGTCGGCGCGTTCTACACGGACGCGGTCGACTTTGCGGCGTTCGAGAGCGAGTTCGGCACGGGCCTAATGATCCGCATGACCGTGTGGCTCGCGCCGTTCGACATGGGCATCAGCCAGCGAGTCGAGTTGCGCGCGCTGCCCACGGAGGACGAAGGCATCACACGCATTCAAGTCTTCATCAGCCGCCTCACCGGCGAAGTGTCGTCGTGGACGCGCTTGAACAAAGGCTTCCTGACTGAGATCAGCAAACAGTTCCTGATCTGGCGCACGGTGCCGGAGAGCGTGAAAGCGGAATACATCGAGGAAGGCCGAAAGCTTGTTGAGGAGATGGCCGCGCCGGCTGACGTGTCGGTCTGAATCCCGAAGGGATTCCGTCCTACAGCCCAGGGTTCGCGAGTGAAACGAGCAACCCTGGGTACGGAGCGAGAGTCGACGGAGAACCCCAACGGGGTTCCGTCCGTTCGCCGGACGCAACCCCGTTGGGGTTGGTATGGCTTGAGATACGTGGACCCAGGGTTGCGAGCAGCGCTCGCAACCCTGGGCTAGAAGACGGAATCCCCTTGGGATTCCAAACCACGGACCTCTGCCATCGATTACTGACCACTGATTACTGATTACTGATTACCGCCCTGCATGGTAGATCCCGAAACAACAGACCACGACGAACTGCTCGACGCGGACGCTCCCTTCGAGGACGGGTTCAACACGATGACCCTCGTGGGCGCGCTGTTCGTGGGGTTCGTCATGCTCCCTGGCGCGATCTACATGGGCTTGGTCACGGGCCAGACCCTCGGCGGGGCCGCGCAGTGGGTCACGGTGATCCTCTTCGTGGAGATCGCCAAGCGCTCGTTCATCCGGCTCAAGAAGCAAGAGATCATCATCCTCTACGGCGTGGCCGGCAGCCTGGTCGCCATGGGCTTGCGCCTGGGAAGCCAAGTCAACCTCTTCGGCGGGCCGTTCGGCGGGCTGATCTGGGACCAATACCTCGTGCAGTCGCCCCAGGCCGAGGGCTTCGGCATCGCACACCTCGTGCCCGCGTGGAAGGTGCCCCCGCGCACCTCCGACGCGCTCCTGTCCCGCAGCTTCATCCACGCGGCGTGGATCATCCCCATCGTGCTGCTCGTGGTGCACAACATCGCGTTCCGCATCATGGGCCTCGCGGCCGGGTATACGCTCTATCGCGTGACCAACGACATCGAGCGCCTGCCGTACCCCTTGGCGCCGGTCTATGCGTCGGGCGCGACCGCGCTGGCGGAGACGTCCTCGAAGAGCGAAACGTGGCGCTGGCGGGTCTTCAGCATCGGCGCCATGATCGGCATCTGTTACGGCGCGATCTATCTCATCGTGCCCACCATCACCGGCGCGGTGCTCGCCAAGCCGGTCGAGATCATCCCCATTCCCTTCATCGATCTCACGCGCAAGGCCGGCACGCTCCTGCCGGGCTCGATCTTCGGCATCTGGACGGACCTGGGGTTCGTGTTCGCCGGCTTCGTGCTGCCGTTCTCGGTGGTGTGCGGCATGTTTGTCGGCGCGGTGCTGATGGGCTTGGTGCTGAACCCCATCTTCTATCAGCTCGGCATGCTGCCCACGTGGAAGCCGGGCATGACCGTCATCCCCACCACGATCGCGGCGAGCTTGGATGTATGGATCAGCGTGACCATCGGCATCGCCTGTGTCGTCGGCGTCGTCGGTATCGTCGGCGTCATCAAGGCCTTGGCTACCCGGCGGGCGAATCAACAGGGCCAGGTGGGGCCCGACGTGTCCGGCCGCGGCGATATTCCCATGGTGCTCGCGCTGGGCATCTGGGCGCTCTTTGCCCTCGGCTACGTCATCCTCTGCCACAAACTCGTGCCGTTGTTCCCGCTGTGGCTGCTGATCTTCTTTGGGTTCGTGTGGTCGCCATTCGTATCCTACGTGCGGGCGCGCATGGTCGGCATTACCGGGAGCCCTCAGGGCGCCACGTTCCCGTATATCCGTGAAGGCCTGTTCATCTTGTCCGGCTACCGTGGGGTGGACATTTGGTTCGCTCCGGTGCCGATCTTCGACTTTGGGCCTATGGCCCAAGGTTTCAAGCAGCTCGAGCTGACCCGCACGAAGTTCATCAGCACGGTGAAAGCCACCTGTGCGACCGTGGTCATCCTGCTCGTCTGTAGCTTCATTTTCTGGTCGGTCATCTGGAAGCTCGCGCCGATCCCTTCGAGCACGTATCCGTACGTGCAGAAGATGTGGCCGCTGTTCGCGTTCAACCAGTGCTTGTGGAACTCGGCCACGCTGGGCGAAGGCAAGAGCTTCCTCATGGACGCGCTCCGCTGGGAGCGTGTGCTGGGCGGCGCCGGCGCGGCGTTCGCCCTGTTTGGCCTCTGCACGCTGTTCAAGATCCCGGTGGGGTTCTTCTACGGCATGGTCACCGGCCTGGCGTACTGGGTACACCGCGCGATCCCGACCATGGCCGGCGGCCTGCTGAGCCGCTATTACTTTGCCCGCAAGTTCAGCGAGAAGCGCTGGAAGCAGTACACCCCCGTGCTGCTCGCCGGCTACTCGTGCGGCATGGGCCTGATCGCGATGGCGGCCGTGGCCACCGCGCTCATTGCCAAGGCCGTGTCGCAGATTGTGTTCTGAAACGTAAAGCGTGAAACGTAAAGCGCAGACAACGCAGCGGTGCCTCTGCTTACGTTTTACGTTTTACTCGTTACGCTGCAGATTCGTTGCCCCTTTGGCTTGTTGCTGACCGACATCCCCCCGAGCACTCCATGACATCCTCCCCCATCACCTGGTCCCACTTCGGCTGGCAGGGCGTGCAATTCGACGTGCCGGCCGACTGGAACCTCGCGGTCGTGAATGGCGAGTACGAGTCGGGGTATCTCCGGCTCGACGACGACGACATGGTGCGCCTGGAGCTGAAGTGGGAAGGGCGGCGCAACCGGCTTAGCCTCGACAAAGTCATTGAGAACTACCTGAAGCAACTGGAGCAAAAGGCCAAGAAGGCGAAGCTTCCGTTCGACATCAAGCGCGACCAGAGGTTCGTGGCGCTCGAGGGACACGACTTCGAGTGCATGACGATCAAGAGCGATGTTGCGTCCTTCACACTCGCGTCGCGCTGCCACAAGTGCGGCCGGGTGATACTGGCTCGCGTGCTTCACAAGAAGGGCCAGGCCGCCAAGCCGATCGCCAAGCGTATCTTCAGCACACTCCAGGACCATCCCGAGAATGAAGCGCTGGTGTGGCAGTTCTACGATTTCCGCTTCGCTACGCCGGAAGGCTTCGCGCTCGAACGTTCGTCGCTCAAGACGGGCTGCATCGAGATGTTCGTGTACAACAAACGCGACGAAGTGGAAGTGTGCCGCGCCGCGTTGGCCCAGGTGCTGCTGAAGGAGCGCAAGCTCAAGGACTGGTTCCGCGAGTTTTACCACAAGCGCATGAAGAATTTCGTGTTCGACGTAGAGGACGCGGAATATCGCGGCCACAAAGCCCTCGATTGCATTGGCCGCACCTCGGTGCGCAAGAGCCTCTTCTCCGGCCTCCAGCGTCGGCGTTACATGCGCGTGCGTGTGTGGCGTTGCAGCGAGACCGACAAGATTTACATTTTTCGCCTCACCTCGACGCAGGAAGACGACGAGCGCTTCGAGCGCTTCTGCGGCGAGGTGGTGTGCCACTGAGTGCGGCGTTCCGCCAATGCGTGCTCGGATGGACAACGCTCGCCGCGCACGTGTCTCGCCTGGCGGGAAGAATGGAAGAATGGAAGACCGCCGCGCGAGCGCATTCCACCATTCCTCCCTTACTCACTGACGTGCATGCTACAGGCGGATGAGTCCGCAGAGTTGCACGAACTTAAGGAATGTTGCGCTAACCCCGATGCTGCCATTCCGCCGCAAGCCACAGCCCGAACTCAGCCGCGAACAGTCGATGGCGGCCATGCCCATCCGCAACCCCGCGCTCACGGTGGAGCGGGAGGAAGATGGCACCGTGCAACTCCTCATCCCGCGCAGCGATGCCTGGTGGGTGCGGCTCTTGGCGCGCCTGCTTTACATTCCCAAGCGGCGGCGCGTTGCGCTGGACGAACTGGGCTCGTTTGTCTGGGAGCTGTGCGATGGCGAGACGACGGTCCGCATGCTAATTGACAAATTCGCCCAAAAATATAAACTGAACCGCAAGGAAGCCGAGGTCTCCATGGTCACGTACCTCAAACAACTGGCCAAGAAGGGCCTTATCGGCATCCAAGTACCCCAAAAAGTGGACACGGGAGAGGAGCCCCAATGAGCCCGGCAGACGACGCATCCGCTGTGGACAAGAAAGCCCAGCGCAAGATTCAACGCCAGCGCACGCTCTCGTTCGGCAAGGCCGTCGAGATTAGCTTCAAGAGCATTCAGGTGCGCTTCTGGCGGTCGCTCATCACCATGAGCGGCATTATCCTCGCCATCGCGTTCCTCATGTCCATTTGGACTACGTCCGACATCACGGACTCGCTCCAGATGATCCCAGACGAGAGCGAGGACAAGCCCCAAGTCGACCTGCTGCTCCAAAAGAAAGGCGTGGACACGGTCGAGGACCAACTCAAGACCCTGGTCGTGTCCGAGCCGTCGAGCGCTGCCAAGGAACTGGCGAGCAGGGAGAAGTCGCCGTACGCGGTGCTGCTCAAGGACTACGCGAAACAGATCCGCATCATCCCTGTGCGGCCCAGCGACCCCAAGCTCGCGGAGCAGATCGCGGAGGCCGACTGCGTCGTGGTGGACCGCTGCATGGGCAAGATCACGAGCGCGCTCCTGGTCGACCGCCTGGCCACGTTCGTCTCCGAGGGCGGAGCGCTCCTGGTCGTGGGCAACCCGACGCTCAGCCCGAACCTGAAGCCCGGCGCGGCGCAGCACGATCCCGTGCAAGTGATGGCCAAGCTGCTGCCCGTCAAGGTCATGGGCAAGGAGAAGAAGGTGGAGGGCGTCAAGGAAGCCAAGCGACTCACCGACATCCAGTGGAAGAGCTTCCCTGATGTCAGCTACGTTCCTGCGAAAGTGACCAAGGGCCGCGTACTCCTCCACACGGCGTCTGGGGATCCTCTGCTCGTGTGGCGCAAGTACGGCAAGGGCCGCACGATGGTCTACTTGGTCGACGACCCCGACATGGCCAAGCACAGCAAGTGGATCTCCGGCGGCATGCTCGTGGGCCAATCGCTGCTCAAGCTCACCCGCCACCAGCGCAGCGGCGTGGGCGCCAAGAACATGTGGCTCATCGTGCTCTCGCTTCTCGTATGCGTCGTGGGCATCGTCAACTCCATGCTCATGTCCGTGTCCGAGCGCGTCCGCGAGATCGGCACCATGAAGTGCCTCGGCGCGCTCGACCGCTTCATCGTGAAGTTGTTCCTCCTCGAATCGTCCTTCCAGGGCATCATCGGCACCGTCATCGGCACCGCCATCGGCTTCATGCTTTCGTTCCTGCGCGCCCTGTTTGGATTCCTCTACATCGATCCCACCACCGAGAAGTGGCACTGGTTCGCCGGGCGCTACTTCCCGGCAGGCGACATCTTGGTCTCCGCTTTCTATGCCCTCATCATCGGCTCGGTTCTGTCCGTCGCCGCGGCTGTCGGCCCCGCATGGAACGCGGCTAAGATGCAGCCCGTAGACGCCATGCGCGTGGACGAGTAGCGCCAGAGGTCAGAGGTCAGAGGTCAGAGGTCAGAGGTCAGAAGTCAGAGGTCAGAAGTCAGAGGTCAGAAGTCAGTGGCGAACGACCATCAACCATCAACCATCAACCATCAACCATCTCCCCGGAGCCCCATTGTGACGGAAGATGCCCAAAACGCACAAGCTGCCGCACCCGAAACGGAAGAGCCCGCGGTGTCCAATATCGTCCGCACCAAGGACGTGAAGAAAGTCTATGTCATGGGCTCTATCGAGGTGCACGCGCTCAAGGGCGTGAACCTCGAGATCCATGAGGGTGAGTACGTCTCCATCATGGGCCCTTCGGGGTCGGGCAAGTCCACGCTCTTCAACATGGTGGGCGGCCTGGACAAACCCACGAGCGGCAGCGTGTACATCGACGAGGTCGATGTGGCCCAGCTCGACGCGTACGAACTCGCGTGGCTGCGGTGCCGCAAGATCGGCTATATCTTCCAAAGCTTCAACCTCATCCCGGTCATGACCGCGCTGGAGAACGTGACGCTGCCCATGGTGTTTGCCGGCCTCACGACCGACGAGTGCCGCGACAAGGGAGCGGAGCTGCTGGGCAAGGTGGGCCTGGGCGACCGCCTGCTTCACAAGCCCTATGAGTTGTCCGGCGGCCAGCAGCAGCGCGTCGCCATCGCCCGCGCCATGGCCAACGACCCCAGCATCATCCTCGCAGACGAACCCACGGGCAACCTCGACTTGAGTACGGGCAAAGAGATTATCGAACTGCTGCGCGAGATGAACGAGGAGTCCGGCGTCACCGTGATCTCGGCGACGCACGACATGAAGATGCTCAGCGTCTCTGACCGTATTGTATGGGTGCGCGACGGCCAGGTGTCGCAGATCCAAAACCGCGAGGATCTGGACATCACCGTGGGCGACATTGGCGGCGACGAAGCGGGCGGGATGCACTAATCGCCGCGGGCAGACCGTTCGTGGTAGGGCGATTCATCGCCCGTCTTTGCACCCGAAGCGGCGGGCGATAAATCGCCCTACTACAAGCCTTGTCTCCTCGCTCCGCACACATCGACAGCATGTTGTCGCGGGATTCGCATTAAAGGGCTAGCAGTACGGCACACGGCTCATGACGCAAGCCAAAGGCGGCAGCGATTGTCCTTACAGCGGCCTGGCGGGTACGGTCGCGCTCAAGGGCAGCCTCCACAACCACACGGTGGCCAGCGACGGCCCTATCACCCACCCGCGTGAAGTGCGCCGCGTCTACGAGGAGGCCGGATACCACTTCGCAGCCATCACGGACCATGACCGGCGCATGGGGGAAGTGCCGTGGGCCGATGCCGACTACGAGGTCTGTGAGCCCGGCGTGTTCGCCCTGTGGCGGGGATACGAGGCGTCCTTGCCCAACGACCACGTCAACTGCCTGGGTTGCCTGCCCCACGATCTGGCCACGTCGCCCAAGGAGCCAGGCTTCGTCGCGGAAGCCAAGGCCACCGGCGCGTTCACGTGGCTCAACCACCCCGCCAAGTACAACGACTGTCCCGAGCGCGTCCTTGGCGACGCGGAACTTCGCCAAGTGCACGGCCTGGAGGTGTACAGCGGGGCCCGCGTGGCCAAGGATGCTGGCCCATTGGCCGAAACGCTCTGGGATGCTTGCCTGCGCCGCGGGCGGCGCTACTGGGCGCTCGCCAGCCCCGACTGCCACCGCTACGATCCCAGCCTGCCCGACAGCCCGTTCAACGGCTACATCGTCGCATTCGCCCGCGCCATCGAGCCAGCCGCCATCATGGAAGCCCTGCTCGCCGGGCGTTTTTACGCGTCTACCGGCGTCGAGGTGCGCTCTGTGCGTTGTGTGGACGGTACGTTGCACGTGCAGTCCACAAACGCTGACCGCGTGCGCTTCATCGGAGCGGCCGGCGTGCTCGCGCAGGCCAACGGCCCGGCCGCGGCGTACCGCATCAACGGCGACGAAGGCTACGTGCGCGCCGAGTTGGAGCGCGACGAGCCGTGCTTCCCCACCTCGGGCGCGCCCCGGCAAAAGGCTTGGCTTCAACCGCTATGGACGTAAGCGAACGCAAGCGCTTGCCCATCGTGCTCGCCATAGTGGCGGTGGCGCTGCTGGTGCGGCTGTACACGTGGTGGGCGATGGCCGTGGTCTCCAAAGACGCGCTCTGGTTCGTGACCGGCGCACGGGCCATTGCCGCGGGCGATTTCGTGGCCGGTTGGCTCGGCCACGACCAGCACCCTCTGTGCGCACTGTTCGTGTGGCTCGGCGGATGTCTCACAGGGGACTGGATCGCCGGCGGCCGGCTGACCAACGTCATCTTTGGCGCGCTGGCCGTGCTCCCGGTGTACGGCATTGCGCGATTGCTCTTCGGCCATCGCGTGGGGCTGATCGCCGCGTGGCTCTTGGCGTTCCACGTGCACGCGGCCCGCTACTCCGGCGACGTGCTCTCGTAGCCCAGCTACATCTTCTTTTTTCTGTCTGCGTCCTTCTTTGGATTGCTGGGGCTGCGCACGAACCAAACGCGCTGGCTCGCCTTCTGCGGAGCATCGTCGGGCCTCGCCTATCTCGTGCGCCCCGAAGGCCTCGGCGCAGTGCTCGTGGCCGCGGCATGGGTGGCCCTCAGGAACCTCGGCAGCCTCAAGCGCGACGGGCGCGCGCGCACAGTGCGCGTGCTCGTGATGGCTCTCGCATCCGGCGTGTTTGCATGGCCATACATGATCCACATCGGGGGGCTGACGAAAAAGAAAAGCGCGATCGAAATCATTGAAGCCAAGCCCCCCGCCTCGTTGGCAGGCTCCACGTCCGTGCCCGGCCATTCGCAGACCGAACTGCTGTTGAAGGGCGGCATGAAGCTCCCGGACAAGGCGCGGCGCCCTTTCAACATCCGAAAGACCGCGCTCTACGACCTCGCGAGCAAGCTCGTGTCCGCGCTCACGCACGTGCTCGCGCCGCTCGTCCTCATCGGGCTGGTTTGGGGAGCCGGGCGCGGGCGGCGCGATCGAGGCGAGTGGTTTCTCGCCTCTCTGGTGCTGCTGTATCTCTTCATGCTCTACGGCCTTCGCGCATCCTCTGGCTACGTCAGCCGGCGCCACGCGACGCCCGTGGCCCTGCTGCTGCTCCCCTGGGCCGGGGCCGGCGCCGTCGTCGTGGCCCAGTGGCTCACGCGTATCCCCAAGCTCAAGGGCCGGCCCCAAGCCGCACTGGCCGGCCTCGTGGCCGTCATGACTCTCCTGTCGGTCGTACGGCTGGCTGAGCGGCGGAGCACCGACAAGGTGGGCATCGCAGAAGCAGGCCTGTGGATTCGCGAGCACTCCTCCCGGCCGCCCAAGGTCATCACCCTCGACAAGCCGCGAGTGGCCCTGTACGCATACAGCCGCAACTACGACATCAACCGCGCGTTCGGCGACCGCGTCCTGGACCCGGCGAGCGTCAACTACCAAGGCGTGCTGGCGTACGCGCTCAAGATCGGCGCGACGCACGTGGCGTCCGACCGCAACTTCATCGAGGAACTGGTTCCGGGTTTTACGGCTGATCTGCAAGCCGCGGAGGCCCAGCAAGCCATCCCGCGGCTGGCCGTGCGGTTCCGGTCCAAGGTCAAGCAGCGCGACTCCATGCCGAACCTATTCGTGTGCGAGGTCGTGCGGAGGGAACGCGATGGGGGATCCTAGACACACCCGCTGGCTCCGCATCGGCCGCGTGGCGCTCGCGGCCGCGTTCCTGCTCGCCGTCGCGGCCGTCGTCGTGGCGCGGTGCTCGCCGAACCACGAAGTGCGGGTGGCCGGCAAGCGGCTCTACCGCGTGCGCAAATTCGACCGGCCCGCTCGTCTGCTCGTGCTGCTGGCCCTCGCGCAAGTCCTGCTCTGGCCCGGTCTGCGGCGCCGCGGTGCGCGGGCGCTCGACCGCCTCAGCAAGCTCTGCGGCAAGCGATGGGCCGTGCCCGCGCTGGCGGCCGGGCTCGTCGTGCTGTTCGTGTGGGCCAAGGTCAACCAGCACCGCGCGTTCGGCACACACGCGGGGGACTTCGCACTGTTCGACCACGCCATCGCCAACACGCTCCGGGGCGATCCCTTCTTCGCGCCCGTGCTGCGCCGGCACTACTTCAGCCAGAACTTCGTGCCCTTCTTGTATGC
>JAJRTI010000067.1 GCA_024278415.1 Planctomycetota bacterium
AGCCCCCACAGCACGAGCACCGCGAACGCGCCAAAGCTCTGCCACGTGAGCGCGGCGTCGTACGTGCCCCAGAGGTCTGGCCGGCCGATGGTGAAGCCCACGCGGTTGAAGATGCCCATCTGCACAATCTTGAGCACGTGGAAGAACCAGATGCTGAAGAGCAGCTCCAGGCTCGTGAAGTAGGCGAAGGAGATGACGAAGAAGTTGAACTTCGTGCGCAGGGTGGGGAAGCCGCGGGCGATGCTCACGTACGAACGGTCGGTGATGAACGCCAGCTCCGGGAACGCGGGGATGATGTACGAGAGGAAGTTCCACGCGATGAGCACGACCGGCACGCCGAAGCCGATCCAGAACAGAGACTGGCGAAGCATGCCGCCCGCGCCGTCGCTCGCGGCCTGCTCGGCCATGAGCTTGGGCACTTCCACGAGGGGGAACAGCAGCCGCTCCTTCTCGACCCACTGCTTGCGCAGAATCGTCATGACGCAGAACGCGACGACGAAGAGCGCGATCACCAGCGAGACCCACCAAAACAGCGGCACGACCCACACGTCCCATGGGAAGCTTTGGCCCGGGTTGAGGCCGTTGAAGAAGCTCGCCATCGCGCCGCCTTCGTCCGACGGGATCGCGTACTTGGGCAAGTAGGGCAGGACGTACTGGTCCCACTGGTTTTCCGGCGACGCGTAGTAGTAGGGCGTGGCGAGGAGCGCGACCATGAAGCCCACGAGCCCCAGCGTGGGGAAGATGGCCGCGGCCAGGGCCATCGCGAAGATGATGCCTAGCTCCGCGCGCGTGAAGGCCTGCGTCGGCCAGAGCGACTTGATGAGGAAGTTGAGCCCCAGCGCAAGGAACACGAACGGCACGAGCGTGCCCATGGGCACGTACCCGAACGAGACGCGCGAGCCGTTCTGCACGTACGCGCTCCACGGCATCCACACGCAGACCGCGGCGACGCAGAGCGAACCGAAGATGAGGGTGCGGGGGATGCGCAAGGTGGGGATATTCCGTATTGCGTAAGGTGGATCGGATGGCGAGGCCACCGGGATGGCCGCCTGTCTGAGCGAAGCGAAGAATCTTGCTTCGCGACGAAGGGTGTGGCCCAAGCAGCCCATGACCATTTCTCAGGCTCGCCAGGGCTCAACAGCTTAGTCGCTGAAGTCCTTCTCGCTGAACCAGTACCCGGCCACGTACGACAGCTTCGCGTCGCCGCGGTAGTGCGCGGCGCAGAATACGTCTCCGTTGGGAAGCTGCACCCAGCCCGAGTAACCGAAGTCGCCGGGCGGCGAGCGCCGATCGTTCTGGAGTTCCAGGATGTGGTCGACCTCGTACTGGTTCGGCAGGCCGTCGGCCGGCGTCCACGACCAGTCGTACGTGCGGAAGCGAGGTTCTTCGATGTGCAAGCGCATCGACCGGTACACGCTCCGGCCACCGTTCTGCGCGAAGCCGAACGGCCCGTTGGATGGCAGACCATTCCGCACATTGCCCACGCGGATCGCGCGGCGCTTGCGGTCGATGAAGATGCGATGCTCGATCAGGTTGAGCGCGAGCTTCTGCTCGCCGTCGATCGACAGCGTCATGAGACCCTGGTCGTACGTCCAAGCGTAGCGATGGAACAGCGTCGCGTCGAGTTGGATGGGGTCCACCTTCATACCGTGCACGACGACGCGGTCGGGGAAGATGCGCCAGTCGCAGCCAAAGTACACGCCGCAGTGCGCGCCGTTGTTGCGCTGCACCGCGACCTCCATCTCGAACCGCGCGGACGCGGTGCGCGGGTCGGTCATTGGGCGCAGGCAGTAGAGCACCGCGTCCGCGTCGCCATCGCCGTTCTCGACCACGAGGCCCTCGTCCGTGAGCTTGGCGCCGGCGCCGATATCGAACGCGGACACCGCGTAGAAGCGGTCCCTGTCCACGTCGCCCAGCCATGCGCGGTTGCCGCCGTTGGGGCCAACGTGGCGATAGGTGACAAGCGTCTTGCCGCTGCGCAGCAGGCCCGCGCAAGGGCGGTGGCCGATGAACGGCGCGTCTTCGTACCGGCTCCACGTGCGTCCTTCGTCGCGGCTTGTGGACACGAACGCCGGCTCCTGCACTCCCGCGTTCTCGCGGAAGTAGGCGCGCAGCGACCCGTCGGGCATCTTGAACATGGACGCTTCGCACAGCACGAGGTACGGGTCGCATGCCAGTACTTGCCACGACCGCCAGGTGCGGCCAAGGTCGTCGGACCGGTAGATCATCTGCTCACTCGTGGCTTGGCCGAGGAGCGGATGCTTGTCCTTGGCGATGTGCCGGTGGCCCGTGCTCAGCAGACTCCTCTCGCCGATGCGCAGCGGCCGATCCGGGATGCCGTGGTGGAAGACGGTCGGCGTGGGTCCTGACCAAGTGCGGCCTTCGTCCTTGGAGCGATACGTTGCGCCGCGCACGGGACTCGAGTCGGTGATGAGCAGCACCTCGCCGTCGTCGAGCACCGTCAGCCGCGGGCAGTGGCCGCACGTGGGCGAGAGTGCAAACGGTTCGGACCACGTCTTGCCGAGGTCGTCGCTCGTGCGCACTTCCATGCGCGAGCGCGTGGCCACGTGCTTGTCCGCCACGCGGTATGCGCAGATGAGCCGGCCGCCGCGGGTCAGGCACACGTCGGGGAAGCTGATGTAGTCGCCGTCTTGCTTGGCGATGACCACGCGGCGCTTGGGCATGTCGGAAATGGACTGCATCTTCGTGCGGCGGGGCGCTGCGGAGCTGGCGACGGTCATGACGAGGAGGGCTCCCAGGAGAAACGTCCGGTGGGGGAGTGGCATGCGGCAGTCCTTCTCACAAAGCTTCCGGTGCGTTCATTGTGCGGCCGAGACCCAGGGCGCGTCCGCTTGGCCCACCATTGTCGGGTTTTGCCCCTCAGTCTTCAATCCCCAACGCGCCCCTATCTGGCTTTGCGTTTCCGTCGCCAATCCTCGCCCGCGTAACTGTGGACATCATCGGGCCGCTGCCAAGCCTTCACGTAGCAGGGATTGAGGCTAAGATCAAGGCGCTGAACTGCAGGCGAATCAGGCGATTCGTCGAGATCTTGTGACGTAAGGATCGATCCCAAGAGCCCATTACAAATAGCCGGAGTTTGGAAACTCCGGCTATTTCGTGCACAACGCTTCGAACCGCTCCACGAGCCGCTTGCAGCAGGACACCACTCTGTTAACAGCCCGCTAAGGCGGGCACTCCGGCTGTGGGCAGGGCGGGGCCTCCTCATCTTGCTCCATCCGTGATGCTGGGCCGCGGTGATCCCGATCGCCCACAACCTTGCGCCAGAACTCCTCGTGGTCCTCTTGCAATTTGTGGTACACCCACGCGGATTGCTCGATCCAGTGCCTTGTCTCCTCGCACCACCAGTCTGGTGGAGGGCGGAACCCGCCATCCTCGTGCGCCAAGTAGTAGGGACAAGGGCCTCCGCACAGGTGCATGGCCCAGCAGTCTCGGCATGAGTTCTGGCGCACACGCAGATACGAAGCAAGCAGACGCTCCACCTTGTCCACATCGACTCCCCCGTCGCCCACGTGGCCAATCACATATCGCTCCATCCCGACGAAGCGGTGACAGGGATACAGCTTGCCGTCGGCCGCGGCCGTCGTGTTGCCAAGCCCTATTCCGCAGAGCACTTTTGTTCGCTTGCCCTGGTGGATATCCCTGAGTGCCCGAGAGTAAGGGAAATACGGCGGGCGTTTCCCCGCGGCCAGGCAGCGCAAAGCTTCTTCAAGCAAGCGCTCGTCCTCTCGCCGCAACGCGGCGCTATGCTCGGGTCCGATGTCCAGCGGCCCCCGCTCGTACGATTTCCCGAGAGAGCGGGCGATGGAGATTCTTGGAACCCCCAGTCCTTGCAGAGAACGAACGATCTCGCACTTGTCGAGGCACTGGCTAGTCAAGGTAGCCCGCAGAGTCGTCGGCACTCCAGCGTTCAGTAGTTCGCGGACCCCCGCCGCGGCTCTTGACAGGCTCGGCCTCCCATCCGCCATCGGTCTCATTGAGTCGTGGATATGGGAGGGGCCATCGACGCTCACCATGACTTGGAAGTTGTGCTGCTTCAGGTACTGAGCCGTTGCCGCGTCCACCAGCGTCCCGTTGGTTGTGATGTTGTACTGCACGCGTTTGCCAGTTGTCTGCCCAAGCTGCTGGCTATAGTCCACAACGGAATGGAGCGCCTCTCTATTCAGCAACGGTTCGCCGCCGAGGAACAAGATGGCCACTGAGGGGGCGTCGCCCGCCCGAGCGAAGAGCAAATCCACTGCGGCCCTGGCAGTCGAGTCCGCCATTGAGCCTCCGCTTAGAGCATTGTTCCGACCACAGTAGCAGTATCGGCATCGCAGGTTGCAGCCTGCCGACAGCGCGAGTTCGATTCGCCTCGTGTTCCGGCGGGCTCGCTGTCGCGCGTATCGGCGCAGTGCATTTTCGGAAAGCTCGAGTGCCCGGCCACTGAAGTAGCCTGCCTGCTTGAGCGCGTCGAATTCCGACCGGACCTGCGCGGCTCCCTCCGGTCCGTACTTGGTCCGCAGTATCTGCTGGACACCT
>JAJRTI010000792.1 GCA_024278415.1 Planctomycetota bacterium
GGCCGGCGAAGGTGTCGTCGGAGGCCTCATTGTGCCCGAGGCAGGAGCCCTCCAGGAGCAGCGGCATGCTTGACATGTCCGCCACCCGGCCGTGCGATGATACGACCACTGTTAACCAATGCGGGGCGAAAGGGTTATGCATGGGGGCGAGGGGCGTTCTGAAATAGCCCGAATCCCTTGCCCAATGCTCGACCTCGATGCTCAGCAGGCCAATCGCCACTTCTGCGGCTGGATGAGCCGCAAAAGGCCCTCGATAGTAGCAGATGCCTCACTCCAATGCAAGCGCCCTGCCCAGTCCGGAGCAAGACAATGAGGCCGCTGTTCCACTTCGACAAGCGCGTGGCGCTCGGAACCAGCTTGGGTTGCGGCCACAGGCCGCGCTAGGGACACGGCCTGTCCACGCGGCTCAGATGTTCTGTTTGCGAAAATCGGCGATGGCTCGAATCTTCTCGATCTTGCCCGCGTCCAAGCCCTCGATATCGTCCAAGTGCAGCCAGCCCTCGGCAAGCAGATGCCCAAATACGCCCAGGAGCACCGAGTAGCGATAGTCGTACTTCCGGTCCGTCTCCACGCGACGTTCCGACAGGAAGTCGTGGATCCGCCAGACGACCCGCGCGTCCTGGGCCTTGTCGAGCATGGAGCGCACCTCCTGCTCGATGGCCTTCACCTCGCGCTCATAGGCCTTGTCGTACGCCTCGCGGGCGATCCGCTTCTCTGTCTTGGACCACGTTGTCTCGTTGTTGCTGGGGGCCATCAGACTGTCTCCAGAAAAGTCCAGAGTCTGGGGACACGATGCGATCCCGCCTGCGGCGGGCTTCCGCAGCGCGTCCCCCCCGACGCACAATTAGATCGCGTTGTCCACCTTTTCCGGCTGGCCCGACTTGACTGACCGCCACGCCGCGTCGAGCGCGGCGATGGTCCACATGCCCTCGCGCGCGGCATCGCTGGGCGTCTTGTCGTTCACGAGGCAGTCCTCGAAGTGGGCCATGTAATTGCGCACCGCGACGCCTTGGCCGTACGCGCCTTCCATGTCGGCCGGATAATCGGTCACCGCCGGCTCGTTCGTCTCGAACTTGTCCAGCACGGTGCGCAACTGCGACGGCTTGAAGTCCTCGAACGTCGCGGACGCGGTGCCCCGGCTGCCGTACACCGTCAGACCCATCATGGGGAACGGCGGCTGGATCACGCCGTACATGCCCAACACACGCGCCATGACGCCGTTGGCGAACTTGAGGTTGAGCGTGAAATTGTCCTCGATGGGGTAGTCGGAGACTCCGCCGCGCCGGCCGTAGCAGTGCACCTCCTCGATTTCGCCCAGCATCCACACGAGCGAGTCCACTGGGTGGCAGCAGCCGCCGTACATGAAATCTTGGGGCACTTCCAGGCGCCAGGGCGTGAGCGGGAAGTAGTCTTTCAACTCGTGCACGTAGTGCGCCTCCGCGAAGAGCACGTCGCCCAAGTCGCCGTCGTCGTGCAGGCGCTTCAGGTCGAGGAACGCCGAGTACCACCGGCACGTCTCGCCCACGATGAACTTCAGCCCCCGCGCTTCGGCCTGGCGCGCGATCTCCTTCGCATCGGCCAGGCTCGTGACCATGGGCTTGGTGACGACGACATGCTTGTCCGCGCTCAGCGCGGCGAGGCAGTGCTCCGCGTGCAGGTGGTCGTGGGTGAAGACCGCGACCACGTCCACGTCGTCGCGTGCGACGAGTTCGCGGTAGTCGGTCGTGCAGAAGCCCACGCCGTGCTCCTGCGCGATGCGCTCGACCTTGGCCTGTGTACGCGCACAAAGCCCGCGCACCTCGAAGCGCGTGTTGGGGTCCGTGTTGACGTAGAGCAGGTCGGCTCCCATGCCCACGCCGATGACGCCAATGCCGATGGTCTTGTCCATGACGGTGCTCCTGATCCAATGTTGCTGGAGCGGAATGGCTTCGCATTCCGATGCAGAGACATTCGTTGGGTGGCGCCGGAAGGCGAATGCCTTCCGCGCCTGGGCTTCGGGCGAATGGCCGCATTATACACCCGGCGGCCGCGCAGGGAACCCGTTACTCCCCTGTAGGCGTCTGCTCCCAGACAAACGTCTCCCACGGCTGCATCTCGCTGATCGTTAGCTTGCCATCGCGGATCTTCGCGTCCGTGGCGCGCGTGCCGCAAATGGGAGCAAGGGCGGCGTTGGCGGGATCTGTTCGCCAAGGCATGGAGAGCCTGCGCGCGGCGGGCTGGTTGTTGATGAGCACGACATACGTGGCGTCGCCGCGCGGCCACAGCCCGTGTATCACGTGGTTCTCCCCGTCCCTGTGCGCGCCCACGTGCTTCGAGTACGCGACTTCCCGCGCCGGCATGACCTTGGCCACGAATCCCTTGAACTCCTTCAGCACCGGGCTGTAGACCTTGGGCATGTAGCTCTTGTCGAACTCGCCCGGCCGGCGTACGCCGTCCTTGTCCTTCTTCTGGAATGGTCGAAAGCGGCCATAGTAGTAGGACCAGAACGCCATGCCATCGATGCCCTGCGTGAGCGCGGCATAGAGCATGTAGCGCACCTCCGCGCGATTGGGCAGCCGCGGGAAGCCGAAGCACTGCACGATGGGCATGCAGAGGCTCGCCTTCGCCCTCACCCGGCCGTAGAAGCTCGGCATCAGGTCCAGCCTCGCCTCGGGAAAGGGCTTGTCCCGCACGGGATAGAAGTCGGGCATGATGATGTCGACGCAGTCCATGTACTTCCACCAGCCCGCGCTCCAGCATTGCGCAATCGCCGTGGGCACGCGCGGAGTCTCTCGTTTGATGAGCGCGTGCACGCGCCTGAGCGTCTCCACCGGCATTTGCTTCGGGGTCGGCTCATCGTACACATACCAGAAGCCCAGCGCGGGATGGTCCTTCCACTTGCGCACTGCGGCGAGGAGCTGCCCCAAGCCCTCGTCGGGCGTCTTCGCCTTCCGAAAGCGCGGGTGAATGAACCCGCTCACGTCCATCATGACCTTCAGGCCGTTCCGCGCGGCCGTGTCCATGTATGTCTGCACTTCGGCCGGGTCGCGATGGGACGCGAGCCGATAGCGGTGCACGTAGTCGAACCCCAACGCCTTGACCTCTGCGAAATTCCGGTCCGTCGGGTTGCCTGCTGAAAAGGCGACGATGGGGAACGCTCCAGCGGGTATCCCTGGTTTGCCCTCGGCCGCGGCCGCCAGGGACGAGGACAGCGCCAATCCCGCTGCGCCCATCGTGCAGCACTTACGCCAAAACGACCTCATGATCTGCTCCGCAGGACGGGCTGCTAGTGTCGCGTCCCGCAATTAGGTTTGCGTGATCCGGGTAGGGTGGGCTGCGCCCAATGCCATCAACTTAGTGGGCAGGCTTGTAAGCCATATGATAGATCCGTTTGTTCATTCGCTGGTTGCGTGGGAATCGGCGGCCCGGCCGGAAGACCTCCCACGTGACCAAGAACAGCTCCACGA
>JAJRTI010000068.1 GCA_024278415.1 Planctomycetota bacterium
AACCGATCCGGTACTCCCGTCTGGCTTCCAATCGTGGCTCCGCACGGACATGCCGTGCGGAGGCCTAGGCAAAACGTGAATTTGTTTTACCTTTGCGGGCGTAGGAGTTCCGCATCGACAACATGTTGTCATTCCGGCCGCGATAAGCGACTAACGGCCTGGGCTACAGTCCTTCCGCGACGAAGCGGCCCTTCCCATCGCGCGTGATGCGCGCGAGCGGCGCGTGCCTGTCGTGCGGGAATGCGACGACCCAGCCCTTGGCCGCGGCTTCGCCCAGCAGCGCCTTCTTTTGCTCGACCAGATCAAGCGGAAAACTGTCGTACGCGGTGCCATAGGTTGGGCGCATGTGCAGCGCGGTGGGGGCGACATCGCCAATGAACAGGCACGCCTCGCCGGCCGATTCGATCAAGACCGCCTGGTGGCCGCGCGCATGGCCGCCCGTGCGCCGCACGCGAATGCCTGGCGCGATCTCCGCGTCGCCGTCGACCGTCTCCAGCCGCCCGGCCTCCACGAGCGGCTCGAAGTGGCCCGGCACGTAGGAGCCATGGGTCAAATCGTTCGGCTCCCGCGCATCCTCCAGCTCCGCCGCCTGCACGACGTACCGCGCGCGGGGGAACGTGGGCTCGCTCGCGCCATCGGCGCCGGGCCGTGTGCACCAACCCGCGTGGTCGAGATGCAGATGCGTCGGCACGACCAGGCCCACGTCCTCAGGGGCCACGCCGCGCGCGGCAAGCGATGCAAGCAGGTCCACACCCGGCCGCAGACCGAGGATGTCCTGCATCTTGGCGTCGTAGTTCCGGCCCATGCCCGCGTCCACAAGCGCGCAACACTGGGGGCCGCGCACAAGGAGCACGTTCATGGAGATCTCCATGCGGTTGCGGTCGTCGACCTCGACTTGCCGCGCCCACAGCGTCTTGGGGATGATGCCAAACATGGTGCCGGCATCGAGCCAGAACGTGCCGTCCGTGACGACGTCGATCTCGAATTCACCGAGTCTCATGCGTTGCTCCCTGGCATGGGCGGTTGACCTGAGACGCCAGATGGGCCATGATCTTCCTCGCGTTCGGCGTCGCAAGCGCCAACAGTTTAGGCCGCAACTTGGCCGAGCACAACCGCCCAGGCCGCGTTCGCACGGAGGGAACCACTCCACGTCATGACGACTCCTCAACCAGCCGCGGCCCCCCGTCCGCGCAAGCGTCGCCGGTGGCGGCTCGCGTTTGTTGTCTTCTGTGTGCTCGCCGTCGCCGCGTGCGCCGGGCTGCTCGCGCTGAGCGCGTGGCTGCCGGGCTACGTGCAGCAGAAGATCGTGGGCGTATTCTCAGCCCAGGGCGTGGCCGCGACTTGCGGCGACGTGCGCATCGATCTCAGGGCCGGCCGGATGGAGGCGGACGCGCTCGCGGTCTCCACCACGGAACGCGGCTCGCCGGTGGGGCTGCTCGGCTGGAAGAGCCTTCGCGTGCAGGTCGATCCGTGGTCACTGCTGAGCGACGTGATCAAGGTGCGCCAAGCCGACGTTGAGGAGCCGTTCTTCCGCATCGAACAGCGCGAGGACGGCTTCAGCTTCGATCCGATCTTCGCCCGCAAGGCTGCATCGGGCGCGAATGGCGCCGCCTACATCATTGGCGGCATCGGGTTGCACAACGGCCGGCTGGTGTACGTGGACCGTGTCGTGCAAGGCCAAGGCGTGACCACGACCGTGGACGGCATCGTCGGCACGGCGATGCTGCACCACGACCTCTTCGGCCAGGGCTCCACCTGGTGCTCGTTCGACCTGTCAGGCCGGCTGCTCACGCCCGACGCCGGCAAGATCAGGGCCACGGGCACGGTCCACACGAGCGGCGGCGCGCACATCGACATTCGGTTCGAGATCCAAGGCCTGGGCTTGAAACACATCGCCCCCTATTGCGGCGCGGACTCGGCGATTCGGCTGGTGGGCGGCACGGCGGACGTGTCGGGCAATCTGGAGATCGGCGCCGGGCGCATCCACTCGCGCTTCATGATCGAGTTGCATGGCGTACGGGTGAAGGCCCGGGACAACAGCGTGAGTTCGCTCGTGTTTGGCTTGCCCACGGAGGCCGCGGCGCGGGTGCTCATGGGCCGGGCCGCGGAGCTGCCGGTCGTGGTGGAGGTGACGGGCGACCTGAGCGACCCCAAATTCGTCATGCGCAAACGCCTCACCACGGCCATTGCCGGCGCGTTTGCCTCGCGCTTGAAGCACTTGGGCAGCATGGGCCTGTCTGTGCTCGACACCGGCGTGGAGGCCGGCAAAGCCGCCGCGGAGGTTGTGACCGACGCCGGCAAGAAGATCACCGGCAAGGTGGGCGAAGGGCTGGAGCTGATCAACCCGTTCTCAAAGAAGCGCCAGGGCAAGGAGCCAGACGGCAAGTAGCTGCGGCCGCGCCTCGGTCACAACAACGCGGTCCTCGCTCCGAGCCGCGATACGAGAGCGGCGCCGTTTGCCTGCGCCCCTGGGCCAATGGCGGGGCGCCTGAGCCTCCTCTTTACCCATATCTCCAGCCTCTGGGACCCCAACGGGGTCCTGTCCTACAGCCCAGGGTTGCGAGCGAAGCTCGCTACCCTGGGTCAGTCGGGCATTCCCTCTCTCCCCCCGTTCCCTCCGCCCTTCCGATCCCGCAAGTGCGGGATCGGAAGGGCGGAGGGAACGGCACTCTGTGGCGGCCTGTTCCCAGGGTAGCGGCCTACGGCCGCAACCCTGGGCTGGAAGCCGGAACCCCGTTGGGGTTCCAGAGGCCGCACACCGCGATTTCCGGGGACCTAAAGATGTGGGTAAAGAACAGGCGCCTGAGCCCACACTGAGATAGGGCTCGACGCGTGGCGCATGCTGCTTCCGCCGAAAGATTCCGTGCCCCTGTCGTCCGGGATGAGCGCATGCACGCCTGAGGGATCACACCCAAGGCCACGCGGCTCTGCCCAATAACCACACTTTGGAGAGTGTGGTTATTGGGCGCGCGGCGCGAGCGGGGTGATCGTCCTGTGCGGCCTCGCAGCCATCGGGGCTGGCGGCATCTCTTGACTCATTCCACGCGGCCCCTAGAATGGCGCACATGGAGTCAAACCAGGGCCAAGACGTTCTTACGCCGCGCAAGGCCGCGCTCAGGCACACCCCCGTGTGGCAGGCGTTGGGAGGGCTGTTGCTGTTCTGCTACGGGTACGTGTGGCACAACCCGGGGCCGAACGAGCAGAGCCGGCTCAACCTCGTGTACGCCATCGCGTTCCACGGCAAGCTCAACGTCGACGAGTACCGCGACAACACTATCGACATGGCGCTCCACGACGGGCACTACTACAGCGACAAAGCGCCGGGACTCTCTTTCGTGGCCGCGCCCATCATGTTCGCGCTGAGGCCGATCTACGAGCGCGTGGAGGCCACGCGCAGGATGCGGTTCTTGCTGACCGTCTACCTGCCCCGCTTCTTCGCGGTGTCGCTGCCGTCGGCCGCGTTCGCGGTGTTGCTGTTCGCGTTCATGAAGAGGGCCGGCGCGGGCGAGCGCTTTGGTGTTGTGCTGGCCCTGTCCTATGGGTTGGGGACGCTGGCTCTGCCGTACTCAGCGCTGTTCTACGGACACCAACTCGGCGCGGCGTTGGGCTGCTCCGCGTTCATGCTGCTCGTTGTGACCAAGCACAGTCCCCGTGCGTTGTGGCCCTGCGCGGCGGCGGGCGCACTGGCCGGCTGCGCGGTCGTGGCCGAGTACCCCATGGCGGCGGTTGCCTCCATACTTGGCCTCTATACCGTGTTCACGCGGCGCCGCGTGGGGCCCGCGGCCGCATACGGCCTCGCGGCTCTGGCGCCGGTGTCCGGGCTGCTCGCGTACCACGCGGCATGCTTCGGCCATCCCTTCGCGTTCGGGTACCAGTTCGAGAAGATTGCGCGCTTCAAGGAGCACCATGCCCAGGGCCTCCTGGGGGCCACCTCGTTCCGCTGGCGCCATGTCTTCGATGCGACCCTCAGCCCCGCTCGCGGCGTGTTCTTCCTGTCGCCGGCGCTCCTGCTCGCCCCTTGGGGGTGGTGGCGGATGCTGCGCGGCCGCGCGTGGCGAGCGGAGGCGGTTGCTAGCATCGCCATCTTGGCCGTGTTCCTGGCCTTTGTCTCAACGCTCTGGGAGGAGAGCTACCTCTACGCACCCGGCCACCGGCACATGATCCCCGTGCTCCCGTTCGCGGCCCTGGCGTTGGCCTTCTGCCCGCGCGGCCTTCGGCCGCTCATCACACTCCTGGGCGCCTGGGGCGTCGTGCAAATGGTGCTCATCAACTTCGTCGACCCGCGGGCCCCGGAGACCCTGCACATGTCGCTGCCGTTTTTCCAGTTCTTCGCGCCGCGGTTTTTTGCAGGCCAACTCGACTACAATTGGGGTGTCGCGCTGGGCCTCCGCGGGTTGGCGTCGTCCCTGCCGTTTTGGGTAGGATCCGCAGGACTTGCGTCCGTCCTGGCCGGCGCGCTGCGCCGCGCGCCCGGCGCCCCCATCGACGATTCATCACACGAGGAATGAATGCCATGACGAGAACACTCAAGACTCTGGCGTTGGCCTGGTGCCTGTCGAGCGCAGCCGCGGCCGCCGCGGCCACGACCGGCCAGATGCCCCGCGCGCTGAAGAAGAAGCTCATCCAATACGGTTGGGGCATCCCCACGCCCGACGAGATTCGCGCCAATATCCGCGCGATGGAGAAACGGCCCTTCGACGGGCTCATCTTCCGCCTGCGCGGCGGCATGCGGATACTGGAGCCCAACGCGTGGCCGGAGGAGAGGTTCGCAAAGGACATGGAGAACTGCGCGGCCATCGAGTGGCGCAAGTTCACCGACAATTTCGTCATCATGCTCGCCGCGTCGAAGCAGGACTGGTTCAGCGACGCGCATTGGGCCGCGATCGAGCACAACGTGAAGCTCGTGGCCAAAGCCGCGCGGGCCGCGCGCTGCAAGGGCGTGTGCTTCGACCAAGAGCCCTACGGCAACAACCCGTGGGCGTATACTCGCGCGGCGCATCGAGACACCAAGTCCTTCGCCGAGTATGAGGCCAAAGTGCGGCAGCGCGGCGCGCAGTTTATGCGCGCGGTCGAGAGCGAACTGCCCGGCGCCACGATCATGACCTTTTTCCAACTCAGCTATTTCCGCAGCTTGCTGGTCCCCATGGACCCCAAGGAGCGCGCGGCGAAGCTCAGCAAGCAGCACTACGCGTTCCTGCCCGCGTTCCTCAACGGCATGCTCGACGCGGCGTCGCCGGCCGTGCGCATCGTGGACGGCAACGAGAGCGCGTATTACTACACCGATTCGGAGCCGTACTTCCGCAACTACCAAACCGTGACCCAGCGCGGGCTGCTGCTCGTCGATCCCAAGAACTGGGAGAAATATCGCCGGCAGGTGCAGGTGGGCAACGCTCTCTACATCGACCAGTACTTCGGCCTGCGCACCCGGCGCAAGGTGCTGGGCCACTACCTGACCCCGGAGGAGCGGCCCAAGTGGTTCGAGCACAACGTGTACTGGGCGCTCTACTCCGCGGACCAATACGTGTGGTGCTACTCGGAGCGCATGCACTGGTTCCGCAACCAGAACATCCCGCCGGGGTGCGAAGCTGCAATCCGCTCCGCGCGCAAGAAGCTCGACGCCGGCGAGCCGTTGGGCATCGACATCCGGCCGCTCGTCGAGATCGGCGGCCAGCGCCAGCAGGCGGAGATCCAGAAGCGCATCAAACGCCGGACGGCGACGATCAAGCGCCTGCCGGCCGGCCTCGCTCCGCCCCAGATCGACGCCGCGCTCGGCGACGCGGCGTGGAAGCAGACGAAGCCGCTGGAGCCGCTCGTGGCTCTCGCCGCGACCAAGCAGAACCTCGGCGCCAAGACGCAGGCGTGGGTCACGTACGACGCGAACGCGCTCTACGTCGCGGTCCGGTGCGAGGAGCCGCAGATCAAGCGCATGCAGATCGTCGGCGAAAAGCGCGACGACGAAGTGTGGCGCGGGGAGGACGTGGAGGTCATGGTCGCGCCGCCCGGCCAGACGCAGCCCTTTTTCCATTTCATGCTGAACCCCCGCGGCGTGCCTTGGGACGGCCTCAACGGCGACTCGAACAAGCTGTCTTACAACCCGCAGTGGTCACACGCCGCGCGCATCGGCAACAAGGAATGGACCGCGGAGATGGCGATCCCGTGGGCCGCGATGAACATGGCCGCGCCCCAGCCCGGCACTCAGCTCCGCGCCAACGTCTGCCGTCAGCGCCGGCACGCGCACGAACTCAGCGCCTGGTCGCCCATGGTGCAGGGCTTCCTCGAACACAAGCTGTTCGGGGTGTGGGTGTTTGAGTAGCCGTCGGCAGAGAGAAACGCAATCCGCCGTACGGCGGACGCAAGGACGCAGAGGCGCAGAGAGGAGGGCAGACCGGCTCCGGGCGCCCGGTCCACGTCTAGCACTGAAGCGTTTGGTCGCGCCCGCCCATGACTCGTCCGTGTGCAGTCCGTGTAAAGCCCCCCAGACACGCTACAGTTCGCGCAGGTCTGGTATCTCGACCGCCGCGCCGCCTTGCTGCGAGGATTGGACCGCGCAGATGCCGGGCACGGTGTAGTCCATGGCGCGGTACACGTTGATGGGTGACGGCTTGCCGTGGAGGATGCAATCCGTGAATTCGCGGGAGATGTACCAGTCCGCACCGCCGTGGCCGGACGCCAACGCCTCCTTCGGGCCATCGGTGCGTTGCGTCGTCCACGGCATCTCCGTCCACGTCTTCGGATCGTCCCCTTCGACCCAGAGCAGGTGCTTGCTCGCCGGGCCGCGGGGCGACTCGATGCTGCCTTTGGTGCCCATGAGCGCGAACCAGTGGTGGCCGGGCCGCGGCAGGGAGAACTCCGCGAGGAACTTGATCACGCGGCCCTGCGCGGTCTTGAAGATGGCCACCTCCGCCGCGGGCGCGAAGCCTTCGCCCACCGCGGGTGGAGTGGACAAGCAGCTCACGCTCACGCAGCGGTCGTCGAGGATGTCGAGCACCGGGCCCAGGTCGTGCGTGAGGTAGTTGATGGGATGGAGGTTGTGGCGCCAGGTGAGCGTCGTGTCGGGATGGAGCAGGGTCTCGTTGACCGGGGTGCCTGACGGCAGGGACGTGTGCTCGAAGAAGAGGTTGCGCACGTCGTGGATGTACTCGCACTCCGCGTAGAGCACGTCGCCGATGCGGCCCGACTCGACGACGCGTTTGTATTCGTGGATGTAGCCCCAGTAGCAGCAGTTCTCCGCGAGCATGTACTGGAGCCCGGTCTCGCGCACCTTGCGCACGAGCTGCTCGCA
>JAJRTI010000793.1 GCA_024278415.1 Planctomycetota bacterium
GACCACTGAGAGCTGGGCCAACAACGACACCGCGTTCGAGGAGTTCCGCGCGCGCGTCGAGCAGACTCATCCCCGCAACTTGCTCGCGCGTCGGAAGGTGAGGATCGTTGAGGCCAAAGGCGTGAGCATGTCCGGCGCGCGGGCATTGGCCGATGGCGACGCCGGCTCGCGCGGAGCGGACGGCCGCGTCAGCATCGGAGGCAACCCGTCGGTCATCACCTTCTACCTCGGCTAACCCAAGACCGTGACCGAGGTGGGCGTGTTCACGTTCAACATCGACGCCCGCGCCAACCAAGACTACGAGGTGCGCTTCGCCAACAACAGCCAATACCCAGGCCAGGCGCCAGCGTTCCCAGACCAGCCGCACTTCACTACCGGCGACAAAGTCATTGGCCCAAACAGCGGCGGGTTCCACAGCGCGTTCAAGCGCAAAGATGGCGCGCCCATCGTCGACGGCAAAGTCGACTGGGTGCAGTTCCGCGTGTGGCGCACGTACAACGTGAAGGCTGGGAGCCCGGCCAAGGCCCAGAACGCCGCGAGCAGTTGGACGTCGGCTATCGAATTCGAAGTGCTGGGCACGGCCGACGACGTGGTGAAGATCTCCCCCGAAGAGTTGGCCCGGCGCAAGGCGATTCGCAACCTGCCCAAGGCGCCCAAGTATAAGAAGAAGGGCACGTGGCAAGAGACCATGGTCGCCGCGCACGAGGCGATCGTGGAGTGGGAGATCGATGAGGATCGCTACGCGATGTGGGGCAGCGGGGCAGAGTTCGGGCCGTGGTACGTGCTGGGGCCGATGCGGCCCGACGACCCCGCAGTGCGTACCGTCGAAAACGCGCGGCGTATCAACCTGGCCAAGCCGGTCAAGGGCCGCGCCGGGGCCCTCTCGTGGCAAAAGCGAGACGACTTCAAAGACGGCGAGATGATCGACCTCGCGAAGCACTTCGAGGCCAAGGAAGGCGCGACCGTGTTCCTCTGCCGCGACGTGACCTTCACCCGCGCATTCGACCGGCGACACCCCTATGTGGTCAGCCTCGGCATGCGGCGGTGGTACACGCGGCTGCTGCCCAAACGGCAGACGAAGTGGGCGGCAAAGCCCTACTCGGAGCCGTTCCCCAACAAGGACGTGTGGCAGTGGCAACTCAAACCCGGGAGGTATCAGGTGCTCATGCGCACCGAGTGCGCCCAGGACGGCAAGTGGCAGGCGTGGTTCCTGCCCATGCCGCCCACGTCGCGGCCCGGCGGCGGCAGCTACAACACCCGCGTCAACCGCCGCTCGGGGAGGCTGTTCGCACGCTTGCGCCGCGACTTCACGGACCCAGTGTCGCAGCAGCAGATGCGATGGGAAGAGCTGGACAGCATCTGGACCAAGTTCCGGCGCCGGGCCATGTCGCGCATCGACCGCTTCATCACGGACTGGCCCAAGGGCAATCCCGGCTTCCTCAACGACCAGTACATGAACGCTATCAAGTTGCGGGCAGAGGAGTTGGCAAAGGACTACGCGAACCATCCGCGCACCGCGGAGATCGCCGCGGCCATCGAACAAATCAAGCAGATGGCCGAGCCGCGCGACATCTCGACGCGCCGCACCGCGTACTACGCGATCGCCACCCTCAAGGAAGCCCTCCTGGTGCGCCACAACGCGGAGTCCATGCGGCTCGCGGTCGAGGACCAGCACGACACGTTTGGCGAGCAGTACCCTAAGGCGGCAGAGAAGCTCGACCTCGTCGCGTCGCTCGAACGCCGCGGGGACGCCATGCTCGCCAAGGCGCTGGCCGCGCGGGAGGACGCGCTGGCCGATGCGCTCGCGCTGCGCGACCAGATCGACCGCGCGGGGCAGACGGTGCTCCTGGACAACCCGGTGCTGAAGTTCGACAAACTGCTCGTGGTCACCGGCGGCGCACGCTTCGCGTCTAACTGGGGCGGACCGAACCGGCTCGGCAACAAGATCGAAGTCCTCTCCCCGGTCACGCCCGATGGCAACCTCACTCCCATCTACGAGGGCAATGTCGCCAGCTTGGAACTCAGTTGGGACGCCAAGAAGATTCTTTTCTCCGACGGACAGCGCGTCTTCGAGGTCAACAGCGATGGCTCCGGCCTGCGCCAGATCACAAAGGAGAACAAGGAGGTCCGCAACTACGATCCCTGCCGTCTCCCCAACGGCAAGATCGTGTTCGTTTCGACCGCTTGCGAACAGGCCGTGCCCTGCACCGGCGGGTGGTGGGTCGGCAACTTGCACATCATGGACGACGACGGCTCCAGCGAACGCCGGCTCACGTTCGACCAAGACCACAACTGGAACCCCACAGTCATGAACGACGGCCGCGTCCTCTACACGCGCTGGGAGTACAACGACACGCCGCACTACTTCAGCCGGCTGCTGTTCAAGATGTATCCCGATGGCTCGGGGCAAACCGAATACTATGGCAGCAACTCGTACTGGCCCAATGCGATGTACTGGCCCCGGCCCATCCCCGGCCACCCATCGAAGATCGTGTGCATCGTGTCCGGCCATCACGGAGTCGCCCGCGAGGGCGAGTTGATGATCCTCGACCCCGCGCTCGGCCGGCACGAGGCCGATGGCGTGGTGCAGCGCATCCCGGGCCGGGGCAAGAAGGTCGAGCCCGTCATCAAGGACGGCCTCGTAAGCGATTCGTGGCCGCGATTCGCCGCGCCCTGGCCGCTCGCGGAACCCATTACCAACGCCGGAGCGGGCAAGTACTTCCTCGTGAACGCGCGCATGGACAGGCTGTCGCGGTGGGGCCTCTACTTGGTCGACGTGTTCGACAACATGACGCCGATCAAGATGGGCAGCTACTCCACGCCCATCCCCCTGCTCCCGCGGCCCAAGCCGCCGGTGCTTCAGGAGCGTATCGACCTGCGCAAGAAGACCGCGCTGGTCTACATGTCTGACGTGTACATAGGCGGCGGCCTCAGGGGCTACCCGCGGGGATCGATCAAGGCCTTGCGCCTCGCGTCGCCGCACTACCGCTTCGGCGGCAACGGCGACACGCGGGCGTCGTCGTACGAGGGCGGCTGGGACGTGAAGCGGATCCTTGGCACCGTGCCCGTGCACGAAGATGGGTCCGCGCTGTTTGAGATCCCAGCCAACACGCCCATCTTTGTGCAGCCGCTCGACTCCGAAGGCAAGGCCCAACAACAGATGCGTAGTTGGTTCGTGGGCATGCCTGGCGAACGGGTTTCGTGCGTGGGGTGCCACGACAAGCAGAACGACGTCGTGCCCGCGCCGCTCACCCAGGCCATGCGCTACCCGCCGGACAGGATCAAGCCCTGGCACGGTCCCACGCGCGGCTTCAGCTTCGACCGCGAGGTGCAACCGGTGCTCGACCGCAAGTGCGTGGGCTGCCACGACGGCAAGCCGGGCCGGCCCGACTTCCGCGCCAAGCGGCTGCACCCAGACTTCAAGGGCCCATACAGCCCGGCATACATGGCGTTGCAGGCGTACGTGCGCCGGGCCGGCTATGAATCCGACTACCACCTGCTGCCCCCAGCCGAGTTCGAGGCGGACACGAGCCAACTCGTGCAGATGCTCAAGAGGGGACACCCCGGCGTGTTCGAAGGCAAACGCGTGCGCGTCGAACTCTCCCGCGAGGACTGGGACCGGCTCTACACGTGGATCGACCTCAACGTGCCCTACCCCCTGAACTGGCGCGAGAGCCATCGCCCGCCTCAGGACGATCAGGTCGCGCGGCGAGCGAAGTACAAGAAGCTCCATGCCGGTATCGACGACCGCGACGAGGACCCGCTTCCCCTGCCGGCCATCGCGAAATTCGAACCACCCCGAACCGCAGACTTAGCCCGCGCAGAGAATCCGCACCCAGCATCCAGCATCCAATCTCTCGTCAATTGGCCTTTCGATGCGAAAAAGGCCGCGAAGCTTCAGAAGACCTGCCGGCTCGAACCGCGCTCGCTCGACCTCGGCGGCGGCGCGACACTGTCGCTCGTGCCCGTGCCGGCAGGGGAGTTTATCATGGGCGACGCCAACGGATTCCCCGACGAGCAGCCGTGCGCGGTCGTGCGCATCGAGAAGCCGTTCTGGATTGGCCAGTTCGAAGTGACGAACGCGCAGTACGCGCGCTTCGCCCCCACGCACGACAGCGGATACATCGAGGGCCGTTTCAAGGATCGTTTCACCCGCGGCACACCGGCCAACGGCCCCAACCAACCGGTGGTCCGTATCACGTGGCACGAGGCCATGGCGTTTTGCCGGTGGCTGTCGAAACGGACCAGCACGACCGTGACACTCCCCACCGAAGCGCAGTGGGAATGGGCCTGCCGCGCCGGCGCGGCGACGCCCTTCTCGTTCGGCGAGGCGAAAGCCGGTCTCAAGAACGTGGGCAACTTCGCGGATAGCCGGCTGAGCCGATGGGACTACGGTCGTGTGGAACACGACTACTCCGACGGCGCTCAATTCTCGACTGATGTCGGGCGCTACCCCGCAAACGCTTGGGGCATCTACGACATGCACGGAAACGTGGCCGAGTGGACGCTGACGACGTATCGGCCGTACCCGTATGATGCAAACGATGGGCGCAATGAAGAGGGATCCCACAACGGCCAGTCCCCTCTCAAAGTCGTGCGCGGAGGGTCGTGGAACGATCTATTCCGCTACAGCCGGTCCGCATCCCGCTGGCGCTACCCCGCGTACAAGCCAGTGTACAACGTGGGGTTCCGAATCGTCTGTGTGCAGGCGCCGACGGTGGCGTCGACGAAGTGATCTTGAGTTGAACGAAGGCCATGACACGAGCAAGAGCTTCTCTCTGTGTAATGCTCATTCTCTTCCCTGTGGCGCCGGCATGGGCAAGCCAGAAGAGCGATAGCGAGTTGGCCGCCGGCGGCAAGGCGCGTTTCACGCTCGCGATGCCCCGCAACATGAAGAAGACGAGGAAGGGAGTCGAGTGCAAGTTCTACTTCATGATCAAAGCCACAGCAGGCACCCGCCGCTTCAGCCGCGAGGCCCTCAGGCGCAAGTACACGCTATTCCTGCTGCTGAAAGGCGATGAGTTCTTCCGCGTCCTCACGGAAACCGGAGAAATCCAGGTTCATTCACTGACCAAC
>JAJRTI010000794.1 GCA_024278415.1 Planctomycetota bacterium
CCCGTATCCCGTATTCCGTATCTCAGAGCAGCGATGTGCGTGTTTCCCTGTGCACGACACACGAAAGACCCCACCAACATGAAACAGTTCATCACGTTCACCGCGGCCCTTGCACTGGCCTTTAGCGCGTTCGCCGGCGAGCCGGCCGAGAAGCAACCTTGGCAGTCGCCCTACACTGGCAAAGATGCCACTGGCGACAGCGTCATCGCGCTGTGGAAGTTCGACCAGGTGAGCCCCAAGATCAAGGATGATTCCGGGCGCGGCCATACGCTCACGTTCCGCGGCCGCTCGCGCATCGTGCCGGGCGGCAAGTTCGGCTCGTGCTTGGAGTGCTTCCCCTCAGGCCCCGGCAACGACGTGAAGGAGGGAGCGGCTACGCCGTACAAACCGAAGGGGCTCTCGCCGGCGGGCGCGTTCACGCTCGAAATGTGGATCAAGCCCAAGCCAGAGTTCGCAATCCAGAAGACCGCGTTCCTGATCGATAAGAAGTACTACCACTACGCCAAGGATCTGCCGCAGGCGAACACCGAGTATTGCCTCTACCTCAGGAAAGCGGGCAAGACCGAGCACAAGTTCGTCGCGTTCCTCGGCTTTGGCGCAGACTCGGCCCAGTTCCAATCGAAGGCCGTCACGCTCGAGCCGGGCAAGTGGCGCCACATTGCGTTCACGTACGACGGAGCCGGCGCCGGAGCGTTCTACCTCGATGGCCAGCCCCTGGGACGCTCTACCCATGAAGGCCGCGGGCCAGTGACGCCCGGAGGCTACCCCCTCGTCGTCGGCGACCGCGTGGGCAGTGTGCACAACGGCTTCGCCGGCTTCATCGACGAGGTCCGTATCTCGTCGCGCGCGGTCCCCTTCTTCAGCGGCGCGCTCGTGATCGACATGAACACGGCCGGCAGCCGCACCGTGTTCCGGCGCATGGAGGCCGGCGCGGTCGCCAGGACCACGGTCCTCAATGACACCGGCAAGCTGCTGACCCGCGTGCAGGCCGTGGTGGAGTTCGGCGGCAAGGAGCGCCGCGTGTCTCTGCCCGACATGCCGGCCAAGGCGGAGCAAGTCATCGACGTGCCGGTGGACACCCGCGTGCGGCCCGGCGCGTACGCACTCAAGGTGCGCTTGAGCGCGAAGGCCGGAGACAAGACCTACCGCGTCGAAGAGAGCACGCCGCTCACCATCGCGGCCCGGCCGCTGCCGAACCAGATGCCGGTGACCATGTGGGGCGCGGGCGACGTGGCGGAGGTCCAAGACATCGGCTTCACGCACCGCACCGCGTGGGGCGGCCATTTCGACGGGCTCGTGTGGAAAGCCGGCAAGCCCACGACGGCTATCGGGTCGGCCCGGCTCGCGGATATCGTCAAGATGCTCGACGAGCACCTCGCGGCCGGCGTGGGCGTGCTGCCGCACGTGTACCCGGGCTACTACATGATCCGCCGAAAGTACATGCCTCAGGTCAACCGGGACGGCAAGCCGTACAGCCGCGAGGGGCCCTGCTGCCGCGATCCCAAGGCACAGCAGTTCGCGTACAACGTCGGTGCGTCGGTTGCCCAAGCCTGGGGCAACCACCCGGCTTGGCAAGGAGCGCTCATCGACTCCGAAAGCCGCGGCTACACCAACCCCTGTTTCTGCGAGCGCTGCAAGGCTGCCTTCAAGAAGTTCGCCGGGTACGGCATCCCCACGCTCGTGCAATCGAAGATGGGCGTGCTCTACACGCGCATCGGCCGCTTCCCCCGGAACCGCGTCGTGCCGGACAACGACCCGATCCTCACCTACTACAAGTGGTTCTGGAAGGAGGGCGACGGGTGGAACGAGCTGCACACCAAGACACACCAGGGGCTCAAGTCCGGCGGCCGCAACGACATCTGGACCTTCTACGACCCCGCGGTGCGCGTGCCGAGCGTCTGGGGCAGCGGCGGCGGCGTGGACGTGATCTCGCAGTGGACGTACTGCTACCCCGACCCGCCCAAGATCGGCCAGGCCACCGATGAGATGTTCGCCATGGCCGAGGGCCGGCCGGGGCAGAAAGTCATGAAGATGACGCAGATCATCTGGTACCGCAACCAGACCGCGCCCAAGGCATCCATGCCCAAGGACGAGGCCAAACGCGCGCAGTGGGAGAAGGACCTCCCTGACGCGCGCTTCATCACCATCGCGCCCGACCACCTGAGCGAAGCCCTGTGGTTCATGATCGCCCGGCCCGTGCGCGGGATCATGTACCACGGCTGGGGCTCGCTCGTAAAGGCCGCGCACGGCAGCTATCGGTTCACCAACCCCAAGACGCGATACCGCCTGCACGACCTGATCCGCGACGTGATTCGGCCCCTGGGACCGACGCTGCTGCAAGTGCCCGACCGCAAAGCCGACGTGGCGCTGCTGGAGAGCTTTGCGTCGCAGGTCTTCACCGCCGGCAAGGCCGCGACCTTCGGCTGGTCGCACAAATGGCCCGCGGACGCGCACCTCGTGCTCCAGTGGGCCAAGCTCCAGCCGCGCATCATCTACGACGAGACGGTGCTGCGCGACGGGCTCGACGGCTTCAAGGTGCTTGTCCTGCCCGACTGCGAAGTGCTCACGGAGAGCGTCGCGCAGAGGATCATCGATTGGCAGAAGCGCGGCGGGATCATCGTGGCCGACGAGAACGTGTGCCCGGCGATCAGCCCCGACATCTTCCTGCCGTCGTATCGCCGCACCAAGAAGGCCCGCGAGGACAAGGCCGCGCTCCAAGCGCGCGCGGCCAACCTGCGCAAGGAACTCGACGACTTCTACACACGCCACGGCGACACGGACAACGCGGACGTGGTGATGCGCTTCCGGCAATACCGCGACACGGACTACCTGTTCGCGGCCAACGACAAGCGCACGTTCGGCACGTACGTCGGCCACCACGGGCTTGTCATGGAAAAGGGCCTGCCCAACGCGGCCACGCTATCCGTCCAGCGCGGCGCGGGCTATGTGTACGAGTTGGTGTCGCACAAGCAGATGGACGCAACGCGCTCGGGCGAGGGGCTGAAGTTTAAAGCCACCTTCGGCCCGGGCGAGGGCAAGCTGTTCATGATCACGCGGCAGAGGATCGCGGGCGTGCGCCTCGCCGCGCCGGCGCGAGCCCGGCTTGGGCACGCGCTGAGCATCGCCGCCACCGTGGTGGACGACGCGGGCCGGCCGGTTGAGGCCGTCGTGCCGATGCGCGTGGAAGTCCTCGACCCCAAGCGCCGCCCCGCGGAGTTCAGCGGGCACTACGCCGCGGTGCGCGGCATCGTGCGGCTGCGCGCCGACTTGGCGCCGAACGATCTCCCTGGCAAGTGGACCGTGCGCGTGACGGAGCTGGCGTCGGGGCAGAAGCGGGAAGCCGAGGTGCTTGTGGCCGCGGGGCTGTGACCGATCCCACTTCCGGCCGCGCACGACTTGCGCCATGAACGGCGAAGCTGAGTGCGGCAGCGATGCGAGCCCGCGGCGGTCGTCTTGCGGGTGGCATTCCGCCTACCCAAGGAGGCAAGCCAGAAGGACGAACAAGGCAACGCAGCCAAACAGAAAGAGCACGTATGCGATGCCGCGGTGCTTGTCCTCGCGCCTGCTGCCCCGGCTGCCCCATAGCTTCTTGGGCTCGTAAAGCCCAGAATCGTCCACTGCCATATCCTCCACCCAGCCTTCCGGCCGCACGAACCGCGTCCCGCACTTTTCGCACCGGTAGAACTTGCCCTGGGGATAGAGCCTCCGCTCTTGCTCGCTTCGTTTCGACCTGCGAATGCGTCGCGATTTGCATTCGGGGCAGCGTTTTCGCGCGGCCGGGACGCATGCAACTGCCATGGGAATTCCAATCCTGCACGGTTGGGTTGACTGGCAACGTAGCGGCAGTTAACCACAGCAAGCCCGGCCTGTCAAGACGCTTGTGCAACAGGAGTGTTGCGCCATGAGGTCTGTTGATCCCAGCGACGAACGATGCGGGCTTGTAGTAGGGCCATTTATGGCCCGTCAACAACGCTGACAAAACGGGCGATAAATCGCCCTACTACAAACGACCCGCGCGTCCCGCGCGGTCCCATGCACGTGACAGTTGCTGTAAGAGACCGGTGACGCCAGGCTTGCGGTACGACGGCTGGCAATTCTGGGGAAACTCGTGGCTTGCGCAACAGGAGTTTCCCCATGCGCCCCGTCTATAGTACCTCACGTCGGTGAGCCTCCGCCCGGGAGCGTGGGCGCCAGAGGGCTCCGCTGTCTGACCCGGCCTCACCGCTCGGCCAGGCTCCGTAGCAGCACGCGAGCGGTCTCTACAGCGCGTCCATGCGGAACGTCTCGACCGTGTCGTCGTCCCAACCGGGCCACATGTAGGCGTCTTCCCGCCCGGCCTCGATGACGCGGAACGCGTAGCGCGCTTGGGCCTCGTAGAACTCGCAGTAGTCGCTTGGCTTGTGGAGGTCGCCTTCGCACGCGTGGATCTCTGCCGGGCAGGGTGCGCCGCAGAAGTGGCGGATCGCACAGGCCGCGCAGGGCTGGATGTCCTCGACCTTGCGCGTCGTGACCGATTGGAATGGCGGCGACTTGAGGATGTCGGGGATGCTGTCCTTGAAGAGATTGCCGCCGCAGAAGTCGGGCATGCCGATGAACTCGCTGCACGGGAACACGTCGCCCGTGGTCCCGAGTGCGAAGAAGCACCGGCCGCCGCCGCAAGGCGAGATGTCGCACATGAGCCGCCGCGCGGCCGGGGCCACGATGCCCACCAGCACGTTCGCGAAGTTCGCGATCACGAGCCTGCGCCCGGTCTTCTCGTATAGTTCGAACGTGCGATCCAGCGCTTTGGTGAACTCCTTCGCGAGCTTGCCGTTGTCCGGCTTCAGGTCTCGGCCGCCTTTGCGCGTGCAGCGCACCGGGTTGAGCATCGCGCTGGGCACTTCGCGCTCGTGGAAGAAGTCGACCATCTTTGTAAGGCTGCCCACGTTCTCACTCGTGACCGTGCAGATCACATTGAAGCCCATGTAGCCTTTCAGCCGATCGAGCGCTTCAATGACTTTCGTGTAGACGCCCTGCTTGCTCCAAGTCTTCCTTGTGCGATTCGCGACAGCCGCGGTGGGCCCGTCGAGCGAGATGCCGATGCCGATGTTGCGAGACGTGAGGAACTCGACCGCTTCGTCGTCCAACAGCGTCGCGTTGGTCTGCACGCCAAAGCGGAAGTCGTCTTGGAACTTGTCGATGCCCTCGAAGACCGCGTCCCGCGCGAGCAGGGGCTCGCTGCCGTGGAACACAACTTGGGGCTTCGAGCCCCTGGGGAGGGTCTTCTTGAAGTGCTTCTTGAGGATCG
>JAJRTI010000795.1 GCA_024278415.1 Planctomycetota bacterium
ACCGCGAGCGGCAGGCGCGCGTCTGCGTCCGCGACGGCCCAGCCCTCGGCGGCTGAGGCGGCCGCGCAAAAAAGCATGACTGCCGGAAGGATGATGCGCGAGACGAGCCTTCCGCAACGTTCGTAGTGGGCGAGTGATCGCGCTTCCGCCGTGCGCCATGACTGGCGCACGACAAACTCCCTTTGCGCCTTTGCGTCTCCGCGCCTTTGCGTTTCAATTCTCTCCCGGGCCGCGTTCATTGTCCCCTCCCCAGCGCTTGCTCGATGCCCATGATGTAGGTCGCCATTTGCCAGCGGTAGCGGTCGAGGTCGTGCACCGGCCAGAACTTGCCTTGCACGTCTCGGTCGCTGCGCGGGTCGCCGCGCACGTACGTCGAGCCGGCGGGGATGTCCGCGAGCTTCGCGTTCAGCCAGGCCCGCGCGTCGCGGGCGATGCGGCCGGCTTGTGCGTTGCCGGATTGCTCCGCGTCCTCGATGCGCTTGTCCAGCGTGTAGAGGTATTCGTAGTCCACCGCGCCTTGCACGAGGCGCTTGAGCCACACCGTGGGCTCGATGGTCGTCATGCTCGTGGGCAGGCCCATGGGAGGCATCGTCTCCGTATCGAATAGATTGCCGGGTTGCCCGTTGGCGTACACGCCGGACTCGTAGCTTGCGCGCGTGATCCCGTGTCGCCAGCAGAACCACCCCATGGAGAAGCGGCTGCGGCTGAAGTTGTATGCCCAGAGCCGCTTGCCGGTGCGGCGCATGATCTTGAGCTGTTCGGGATACATCATCGCCCAGTTCGGCTGTGGGTACTTGACCAGCCCCATCTCGATGGGCGCCATGTCCATGGGGCCGTTGCCCCGCAGCGTGTTGCTCACGCCCAGGTTGTGCAGCAGGGTGTGCACCTCGATGGCGAACTTCTTGCCGGCCTCTCGGTAATTGGAGAACTCGCCGAGGCACTCGAACGCGATCTCCGGCCAGCCTTCCGCCTTGCCGCGTTCGTCGATCAGGCGAATGGCTTGCGCGTAGAGCTTGCGGCCCGCGGCCGTGGGGATGAACTCGACGCCGGGGTTGTTGGGCCGGTGGAAGTGGCCGCCGAAGATGATATTTAGGATGCCGGTGCGGCAGATCATCGCGTTGTCCCGCGGCCAGGCGTTCTCCTCGCGCAGGATCTTCATGAGCCGCGCGGTATCGCGCAGGTCCACGCTCACGACGCGGCCGTTCTCGACCTTCACGGCCGAGCGCCCGCGGGGGAGGATGCACTCCGCGCGGCAGTACTGGTTGTCGCGCATGAACCGCACCTCGGCCCGCATGGCCTCCCAGTAGCGTTTCTCGTCGAAATTCGGCAAATAGGCCCGGCCGAGGTAATACATCGTGCCGAAGTACATGAAGCGCTCGACCGGCGGCGTCTCCAGCTTGATCGGGACCACTCGGATGGCCAGCTCCAGCGAGGCCGTCGGCGCGTTGGCCGCGGTGATCTCGATCCTGCCTCGGTAATCGCCTGGGGCCGCGTCCTCCGGCGTGTCGAGCGTGATCCAGAAGCGCTTGCAAGTGCCTTTGCCGACGAAGGTGGGACGCAGGGGAAGGATCAAGCACTCCTGGATGGCGTACGCCGGTGCGTCGCGCCGGCCCGCGCTCCAAGGCGCAAACTGCACAAGCCCCAGCTTGAACGCGGACGCGGGCAGGACGCCGGCCGCGCCGCGCATCTCGCCCAATGAGAAAGTCGCATCTTCGATGTCGCGCAGAGCGAACACCGCGAAGGACGCTTGTTCTTGTTCGCCGGGAGTGGCGAAGAACTCGATGCGTGCGCGGTTCGCGCCCGGCGCGGACCAGGGGTGCAGGTCGTCCGAGCAACGGACTTCGGCCGCGATGTAGCCCCGGCGACGCTCTGCCGGTGAGACCCTGGGGGGGGCAGGCTCAGGCCGGTGCTCTTGCCAGAGCCCGTAGAAGACCTGCCGGCGGGTGCGGTCGATCTTGTCGATGTCTTTCTGCACGCGGCCAGCGACATCCCGGGCCGCGAGGACGACGGCATTGACCGGGAAGTCGCTGGCCTTGCGGAAGCCGAGCACGATCTTGCCCTTGGTCGCCGTCGTCTCTACGCGTAGCCAACGGAACCGCGGCTGGATGAACTCGGCCCACACGTCGTCCGTCGAGCGCCAATCGTAGTTGGCCGCGCGGAACAGCCCCTCCTCGCCGTAATCGACCGCCGCGGCCGTCTTGCCTTGCACGAGCATGTCGTGCGGCACGCGCATGTACCGCAGCCGCCACACGTTGCCCATGGCCCCAGTCAGCACCCAGACCGTGTACTCGCCGTTGGGCGCGTCCACCTGGAACAGGCTCGTGCGATTGCCCACGCCCGAAATGTTGTCGATCGCGAGCGCGTCGATGTTTGTCGCCACATATGCGCGCAAGGCTTTGGTCTGGGTGATCCAACCGTAGCCTTGCTCGGGCGAGTAGCGCGTCTCGGGCGTAACCAGGGCGAACCCCGGCCACAGGGGCGACGTCTTGCTGCCCATGTCGAAGAGCCAGACGTTGGGCTCGCCCGCGAAGGCCGGGGCCGGCGCCAGCAGCGCGAGGGCAACGAGAAGCAACGTGCACATCTTGGCTCGATCATTCATGGGGTGGTCTCCGTGCGCAGATTGGGCGCGGACGGCCTTCGCCGTCCGTCGGAACGCGAAGGCGTTCCGCTCCCGGCGCGGCGGCTTCAACCCTTGCGCACGCTCTGGAGGAAAACGGCCGCTATGCTATAATGTGTCCTCACATTTGCCAACAGTTGCTTTTGGTTTCGTCTGGTAACAACCGCCAGGAAACGGCATGAAACGGGCGGCAGCGGCCTTTCGCTGGCGTTGATGCAATAGGATATGACAATGAAGATCACAATGGTCAAGAAGGTCTACCCCGACGGCTCGCCGTGCCGCAAGTGCCAGGAGGCGGTCCAGTTGCTCAAGGACCGCGGGTACGACGGCAAGATCGCTCGCGAGGTGGTCGCCGACCCACGCGAGCCCGAATGCGAGGGCATGAAGCTCGTGGCCGAGCATGGCGTCAAAACCGCGCCGTTTTTCATCGTTGAGAATGACGATGGCACGGTGAAGGTGTACAAGAGTGTCTTGAAGATCATCAAAGAACTCTTCACTCCCTCGCGGATTCCGCGATAGCCCACGGTCAGCACGCAAGGAGAGCCCCCGCTTGCCCAGCCCCCTAAACGCCACGCCCCGCACCGACCTGGCAGAAGCCGTCGCCGCGAATCGAGAGGCGTACGCCGCGGCCTTGCGCGGGGACGCGGAGCTGTGGGACTACGTGGTGCTCACCGCGTCGGACGAACGCCAGGCGCGGGGCTACGAGGTGGAGATCCAGACGCGCTGGCAGCGCGGCCTGCTGCCCGCCGGCACGAAGGTCGTGGTCATGCCCGACCCGCAGGGTGCGCGCATCGGCAGCGGCGGCGCCACGCTCATGGTCGCCCGGCGCCTCGCGCAAGCCATCGGCCGCAACACCTCGGCCGAGAGCCTCGACGATCTGTTTCGGCACAAGCGGATCCTCGTGATCCACTCCGGGGGCAACAGCAAGCGCGTGCCCCAGCATGCCTGCTTCGGCAAGGCCTTCGCCCGAGTGCCGGTCGAGTTGGCCAACGGCGACACGTCCACCCTGTTCGACGAACTGCTCATCGCGTTCGCCGGCCTCGCGGGCCGCATCCCCGGCGGCATGGTCGCGCTCTCCGGCGACGTGCTGCTCACGTTCGACCACCGGGATCTGCCGTCCGCCATCGACGGCATTGTGGGCGTGGGCTTCAAGGCCGAACCCCGCTACGGCCTGGGCCACGGCGTCTACGTCACCGAACCCGGCACCGACCACGTGCGCGACTTCCTCCAGAAGGTCGGCGAGGACGACTTGCGCGCGGCGGGCGCGATCGACGGCCAGGGCTGCATCGCGGTCGACACCGGCGTGCTCATGTTTTCGCCGGCCATGGTCGCCGCGCTCGCGGAGCTGGCCGGCGCACGCATGGCCCATGGGTCGCTGGAGCTGGGACTCGGCGTGTTGGGCCAGAACTGCGCCGAGGTCTCGCTCCACTTGTACGACGAAATCTGCGGCGCGCTCGCCACGAGCGCAGAGCGCGAGGCCTACCTCGACCGGCCCTACGAAGCGCTCGATCCGGTCAAAGGCCGCGCCGCGCGGGAAGCCGTCTGGGAGCGCATGGCCGGCACGCCGTTCCGCGCCGCGGTGCTCGGCAACGCGAGTTTCCTCCATTTCGGCACGACGCGGCAATACCGCGACCAAATGGCCGAAGGACGGGCGCCGGGCTACACCTTCGAGCCCGCGCTCAACGCGTTCGTAGGCGAAGGCGTCGCCGTCGATGGCGCCAAGCTCTATGATTGCACGCTCGCGGCGCATGCCGGGCAAGTGGGCGCCGGCGCGCTCCTGGAGGACTGCGAACTGCGCGGCTCGTTTGAGATCGAGCCCGGCGCGGTCGTGAGCGGCGTGTGCGCGGACGCGGAGGGGCTGCGCGTGCGTCGCGACGTGCTCCTGCATCAGGTCCTGGCGAGGTATCCCGGCGCCGCGCGCGCGTCCACGACTGCACTCGTGTTCGGGGTGGACGACAACCCGAAAGCGCTCTTGGGCCAAGACGCGACGTTCGTGAACGCGCCGTTCCCCCAGTGGCTCGATCGCCACGGCATCCACCCAGACGAACTGTGGTCCGGCGTGCCGGCGGAAGATCTGTGCCTGTGGAACGCGAGGCTCTACTCCAAGCAGTGCGACGATGCACTGGCGCTGGTGCTGTGGATGCAGGAGCCAGAGCCGCCGGACGCGGATACGCTCGCCGCGTGGCGCGTCGCGGAGCGCACGAGCATGGAGGACGCGTTCCAGCATGCGGATTGCGAGCGCCTGTGCCAGCTTCGGCTCCAGCGCGCGGACCAGCGCATGCTGCTGCGTTTGGAGCGCGCGGTGCGCTCCGGCGACGATACGGACACGGTGAAGCTCGTGTGGCAGACCGGCCACTTCTCCACGTTCCAAGCCGCGATCCACATGCTCTTCGACGAGATGTCCGACGCGGACCCGCTCACGCGGGCGCGCGCCTGGAAGGTGATCTCGGACACGGTTGCGGACGGCCGCTACGCGGTGCTCTGGGGCCGCACGGAGCCGGGCGAACTGCCCCGCGGGCTCGGCCCGTCGCTGCTGGCCGGCTGGCTCAGCGAGGACGACCCGATCCCGAAGGAGTCGCTGCGCGCGCTGGAGGCCGCGCTCGCCGCCGGCCGCCTGCCCGACCCCACCCACCGCACGCTCGTGGACTTCGTGCGCATCGCGACGGAAGACATCGCGTTCGAGCACGTGGCGGAGGCCATCGAGGCCGGCACGCCGAAGGTGGAGGCCGTGGGCCAAGCCGCCGCGCGAGAGGCCGCGGCAAACGTGAGGGTCGCCCTCCCGGCGCGGCTCGACTTCGGCGGCGGGTGGTCGGACACCCCGCCATACAGCCAGGAGCGGGGGGGCGCGGTGCTGAACGTGGCCATCGACCTCAACGGAGGGCCTCCCATCGAAGTCGCCGGCCGGCGCATCGACGAACCGAAAGTCGTGTTGCGCTCGGTCGACTTGGAAGAGGACGTGGTTGTGGGCGACGTGGCCGGGCTGCTGGACTATGGCGACCCGGAGAGTTCGCTCTCGCTGCACAAGGCCGCGCTGATGCTGGTGGCGGGCCAGGAGCGCGCCGCGTCGCTGGACGACGTGCTCGCCGCGTTTGGCGGGGGCGTGGAGGTGACCACGTCCTGCAACATTCCCAAGGGCAGCGGCCTGGGCACGAGCAGCATCGTGGGCCTGGGGCTCGTGGCGTGCCTGCGCGAGATGGCCGGCATGCCGGCGAGTCGCGAGCGCTTGTCGTCGGACGTGCTGTGCCTGGAACAGATGCTCACGACCGGCGGCGGGTGGCAAGACCAACTGGGCGGCATGGTGGGCGGGTTCAAGTTCATCACGACCGAGCCTGGGTTCGAGCAGCGGCCGACCATCGAGCCGGTCGTGCTCGCGCCGGAGGTGAGTGAGGAACTGGCCGAGCGCCTCGTGGTGCACTGGACCGGCATCCGCCGGCTCGCCAAACGTATCCTCAAGACGATCATGGGCAAGTGGCTCTCGCGCGAGCCCACGGTGGTGCGCGTGCTTGACGAAATCCAGGGCCTCGCGCGCGAGATGCGCGCGTGCCTGGAGGCCGGCGATATCGACCAAGTCGGCTACCTCATGCGCGAGCATTGGGAACTCAACAAGCTCATGGACCCGCACACGTCGAACGACCACATCGAGCAAATGCTCGCGGCGATCGACGATCACATGTGCGGCGCTAAGCTCGCCGGCGCGGGGGGCGGAGGGTACATGATGATCGTGGCGAAGGATCCGGCCGCGGCCGTGGCGATCAAGTATCAGCTCGAACGGCTCTCGCGCGAGACGGGGGGGCAAGTGGTGGACGCGACGGTGAATGAGGTGGGGCTGGACGTGAAGCGTAAAGCGTAAAGCGTAACTTGATCCTTTACGCCTTACGTCTTACGCTTTACGTTTTACGTTCTACTTACTCCATTTCGCGAGCGACACCCTTGCCCACCCGTCCCGACTTGATCGCCCGGTTCGACGCTCTTGCGCCCGAGGTGGAGCGTTGGCGCAAGCGCGGGCGCTACTACCATCGCGACGTCGCGTCGTTCCTGCGTTTCCACATCCCGGAAGGCGCGTCCGTGCTCGAAATCGGCTGCTCCACCGGCTGGCTCCTCGCGGAGGTCAAGCCCGGCCGCGGCGTGGGCGTGGACCTCAGCCCTAAGGCCATCGAGATCGCGCGGGAGACGCACCCCGACCTCGAGTTCATCGTCGGCGACGCGGAAGCGCTGCCCGTCGACGAGACGTTCGATCATGTCATCCTGTCGAATTTGGTGGGGCACCTGACCGACGTGTATCAAGCGTTCACGCAGTTGCGCAAAGTCTGCAAGGCGAACACGCGCGTCTACGTGACGCACTACAGCAAGCTGTGGGAGCCGGTGCTGAAGCTGGCGGAGAAGTGCGGACTCATGATGCCCGCGCAGCTTGGCAACTGGCTCACCGAGGGCGACATCGAGAACATGCTCTACCTCGCGGGGTTCGAGACGATCCGCAAGGGCAAGCGCCTGCTCTGCCCCAAGTACCTGCCCCTGCTCTCCACGTTCCTCAACCGCTACCTCGCGCCGCTCCAGCCGTTCAACAAGCTTTGCCTCACCGAGGTCGCGGTCGCGCGGCTCGCGCCGACCCGAGCCGAACCGGACCCGTCGTACTCGTGCTCGATCATCATCCCCACGAAGGACGAGAAGGGCAACGTGGAGGGCGCGGTCACGCGTACGCCTGACCTGGGCCGCCACACGGAGTTGATCTTCATCGACGGCCACTCGGAGGACGGCACGGACGAGGAGATCCAACGCATGATCCAGGAGCATCCCGAGCGGGACATCAAGTTCGCTTACCAAGACGGCAAGGGCAAAGGCGACGCAGTGCGCAAGGGATTCGACATGGCCACGGGGGACATCCTCTTCATCCTCGACTCGGACCTTACGGTGCCGCCAGAGGACATGCCGAAGTTCTACGACTGCATCGCGTCGGGCCGCGGGGAGTTCATCAACGGGTGCCGGCTCGTGTATCCCATGGAGAAGGAGGCCATGCGCACGCTGAACTTCATGGCCAACCATTTTTTCAGTTGGGTGTTCACGTGGCTGCTTGGCCAACGCATCAAGGACACGCTGTGCGGCACGAAGGTGATGTTCCGGAGGGACTACGAGATTCTCGCGGCGAACCGGGACTACTTCGGCGACTTCGATCCGTTTGGGGACTTCGACCTCATCTTCGGCGCGGCGAAGATGGCGCTGAAGATCGTGGACGTGCCCATCCGCTACCGCGAGCGCACGTATGGCGACATCAAGATCAGCCGCTTCAAGCACGGGTGGCTGCTGCTGAAGATGTGCGCGTTCGGGTGGCGCAAGATGAAGATGCCAAGCGTGCGGTAGCAGTAGCGGAATGGTTGATGGCGGATGCGGGTGGCGGATGCGGGAACTCGTCGCGTGGCGCTTGCGCTGGTGGCCGCTATCCTCCCGAAGGTTGCCAACCTTCGGGAGGCGGGTCCTGTTGCCGCCCGCGCGGCAGGTGGGCAGCCTTGTCACCCTGTCATCCGCTCAATCTGTCGCCCGCTTCGCCTTACGCAAGGCCCGTCGGATGCGGCGCTCGTGTCGCCGGCGCTGTTGGCCTGGCACGTAGCACGCGGGCACGAGGTGCTGGATGGGATCCCAATACACGTAGCGCCAGTTGCGCCGGGCCCGCACCTGCCGAATCTCGAAGTCGAAGACCGACTTCCACCCGTCCGGGATGATGAGCGCGCTCAGGTAGTTCCCGCTCACGCACGCGGTGTCGATCATGCAAATCCACCCGCGCACGGTCACGTCGTCGCGGCGGCGATGCCCCACCACTTGTACGCGCTCGGCCTCGCGCAGGAAATCCTCCGCGTCCCCGCGCGCGGTCATGAGCTGCCAGCAGTGCTCCATGCGCAGAGCTTGGCTGAAGCTCTCCCACTCTTTGCGCACTCCGCCGTGGCAAAAGACCAGGCGACCTTCCGTCCAGAACGGCTCCAGCGACCGCAGGAAGCGCAGATGGGATTTGGGCACGTCCAGCCGCAGCTTCTTGCCCAGCACTTCTCCCGTGCGCGCGATCGCATCCTCCAGCGGCAGCCTGGCCTCGGCGAACTCGATGAACGTCGTCACGTCCTCCCGCGCAATGGGGCCGGTGCAATAGTCCATGATCGTCTCGAACTCGCCGTTCGCAGGCCGGAATTCATGGCAACTCTGCAAGTGCCGCAGGAATTGAAAATCGTGGTTGCCGCAAAGGAACACGCACTCCCGGCTCCCGCTCAGCCGACGGCAGTACTCGACCACCGCCTTCGAGTCCGGCCCGCGGTCCACGTAGTCGCCCACGAAGTAGAGCCGCGTGTCCGCGTGCAGGAACCCGTCCGCGTCCAGAACTTCCATCAGCTCCCGCAGTTCGTGCGCGCATCCATGGATGTCGCCAATAGCAATGGAGTTGCTCATGGACGGGTCTCGGACGCGGCGCGTGATCGCTTGCTTGGATTGGGTTGCACCTGCCCCCCCTGGAGGCTGCCTAGAGATGATAGAATGTACGCCGTGTTTTGGCAAGCGTTGCCCCGTCCATGAGTTTCCCCGCGCCGCCTGTAGTGCGCACGTCAGTGCGCCTCTGGATTGCTGCGGCGGAGCAGAGGCGCACTGACGTGCGCACTACAGGCGCGGGTGGCGGGCCCTAGCCAGGAGCTTCCCCATGCGCCCAATCCTCACCGCACTCCTACTCGCCATCTGCACCGCTGCGTTCGCCGGCGAAGAGATCCTCAAGAACCCCGGCTTCGATGAAGACGCGGACGGCAACGGCCTCCCCGACTATTGGTCCACGTCCCACGACCGCATCCTCTGGCGCGAGAGGGTGTTCATGGGCAAGGACTACGAGATCGTGTCCAAGCCGCCCGCGTACGTGCTCGCCACGCAGGACATCCGGCTCAAGAAGGGCAAGCAGTACACGCTCACGCTACGCTGCAAAGGCGAGGGCGGCGGGCTCGTGGGCGCGCTCATCGTGCACGGCGAGACGCGGCCCGTGCGCGAGATGCCCATCATCTGGCGCACGGAGCCCACGAACGAGTACGAGGAGATCGTGCGGTCGTTCATCGCGCCCAACCCGGTCGCCCGGCTCTACATCTACAACGTGGCCAAGACGAAAGGCCGGGTCTACTACGACCGCGTGTCGCTCCGCGAGGGCGCGCCGGACCGCGTGATTGTCACGCAGCTCCGGTTCAGCGAGATCGACCGGCCGCTCACCCCGCCCATCGAGCATCGCCACATCGACTGGGCGTCGCCGCTCGCGGGCGGGCCGGTCAAGACCTTCGCCACCATTCGCAACTTCCGCTGCATGCGCCAGTTCATCGAACTCGCGCAACGGCTGGACCTCGACTACGACCTGGTGCACACCGGCTACTACGGCCGCGAGGCCGCGTCCGAGACCGGGCGCCGCGCGATGCGGCGCATGAAGGACGGCGAGTACGAGGTCTACCTCGTGCCCAGCCGCACGAGCGACAGGATGGTCAAGTCGATCAAGGCGCGCGTCGAGGCCGGCGCGGGGCTGTTCATCGTGGAGGGCTTCGGCCGCGCGAAGCGGTTCGTGGACGTGAAGACGCTCAAGGAGGTCGGCGACGGCCACTACCTGCGCGCGGGTATTCCGTGGGGCCTCATGCCGGAGAAGATTCTGCAATCCGTGCAAGTCGGCCGGCTGGGCAAGGGCCGCGTCGTGCGCATGGTCTTCCCGCTGGCCACGTCGCGCGTGTGGGGGCTTATGCCGACCGAAAACTCGCGGGAGGCTTGGGAGTCCCGGCAGTTCGAGTATTGGGAGTGGTGGGAGTCGCTGCTCGCCAAGGGCGTGCTGTGGGCGGCTGGCCGGGAAGGGCAGGCGCGGCTCGAACGGCTCGACTCGGACGCATCGGCGATTCGCCTGCGCGCGGTCCGCGCACCGGCCGGCGCGGCGGCGCGCATCATCGTGCGCAGCGGCCGCGAGATTCGGTTCGACGGGCCGCTGTTGCGCGAGGGGCCCAAGGTCGTCGCGCTTGGCGAGGCCGGCCGCGTGGAGATCCCCGTCCCACAGTCTTTGCCTGCCGGGCCGGTCATCGCCGACGTGGTGCTTCTGGACGCGCAAGGCAAGGTCTTGACCTGGGGCAGCTTCGCAACGACAAAACCTCAGGCCGCGAAGATCACCGAATTGGCGGCGCGTTCCCGCACGGTCGAGCCCAATGAGCCTTTCAGTTTGGCGGTGAAGATCGATGCCGCCCGCGCCTGCGCGGCGCGTATCGACGCGAAGCTCATCGACGCGTTCGGCCGTGTGGTCGATCGGGTCTCGCAAGACGAGCCGCTCGCCGCGGGCGCGCACAACGTAGAGCTAGGGCTCGCCGCGCGCCGGCCGCTGTGCGTGCATCACAAGGCGTTCGTGCGCGTGCTGGTCGACGGAGTCGAACAGGACAGCCGCTGGGTCACGGTCCTCTGCCCGAGCGTCGGCCCGGCGCGGGCGCGGCAAGACTTCACCGCGATGCCGTGGGCCCCGGGCATGTCGCATCCGTTGATCGAATCGTACTACGCGGAGCGCGTGCGCGAGATCGGGCTGAACGCGGGATTCGGCCGGGCGCCGTACCTCATGGGCGAGCACGGCTACCCAGGCGGCGGATACGTGGGCGGCCTGGCCGGCGCGTTCCGCGAGAGCAAGTACTCGCCGAGCGGCGTGCGCCGGCGCTGCCTCAGCGACCCCAAGATCATCCAATCCGTGCGCGACCGCGCGGTCGAGTCGGCTACAGAGAAGAAGCCCTTTGGCGTGTTCGCGGTCGGCATCACCGACGAGGCGTTCCTTTCGTCGCGGCACAAACGCCACGAGACCTGCTTCAGCCCCTACTGCCAGGCGCGCTACCGCAAGTGGCTCCAAGCGCGCTACCAAACGCTCGACGCGCTCAACGCGCAGTGGGGCTCGCAGTACGGCTCGTGGGAGGACGTGAAAGGCGCGCGCACCGAGGACGTGCGCGGCCAGGGCAACTTTGGCCCGTTCGTGGACTTCCGCACGTTCATGACCGACGTGTGGGTCGACGCGTGCAAGCGCGTGGTCGACGCGTACCACGAGGTCGATCCCGGCATGCCCATTGGCCACACGAACACGTTCGGCGCGGGGCCGTTCAACGGCAACGACTACTGGAAGCTCTGCACGCGCACCGGGTTTGCATGGGGCCAGGAGTATTCCGAGGCGATCAAGCAAACCGCGCACAAGGCGGTCTTCGATTTGTGGCGCAGTTTCGTCGACACGCCGCAGGCGCGCGCGTCGCGCACGCGGCCCGACGAGCCGTTTTTTAACTACGGCTGGATCGGCTACCGCCACGCGAGGGCCGCCGCGCACTACGAGCCCTGGTGGCTCGCGCTGCACGGCTCGCGGGGAGTGAGCTACTACGCTACGAACGCTATCGACGCCGGCCGCGGCATCTCGTGGGCGCTCGTGTATCCGACGCTGAGCTTCACCCCGTTCTCCAAGGCGGTGCAGGAGGGCCTGGCCGACCTGCGCGGAGGGTGCGGCAAGGTGTTCGTGGAGTACGACCGCGAGCCGCCCAAGATCGCGTTGCTGTGGTCGCATCCGTCCATGCTGGCCGCGTGGTGCGAGTCGAAGGCCGACCAACCGGTGCCCGACGAACACGACGGTACGGACAGCTACGGCAGCTACTTCCGCTCCGCTCTCCACTTCCGGCAGCACGTGAACGAACTCCAGCTCGACTACGTCTATGTCGCGCCGGAGCAAATCCTCAAGTCCAACGAACTCGCAAAGTATCCCATGCTGTTCCTGCCGTTCACGGTCGCCGCGTCGGAGGAGCTGGTGGGCAAGCTCGAAGCCTACGTCGAAGCGGGCGGCGTGCTCGTAGGCGATCTGCGCTGCCTGCGCACGGACGAGCACGGCAAGCCCTTCGCCGATTCCACGGCCTTGCGCCGCGTCTTTGGCGTGCGCCGCCAGTCCTCGCGCATCGACTATGGGCCCACGAAGCTCGCGTTCCGCCGCGCGGGCGAAGGCATCGACATGGAGCGGACTGAGATCGACCTCTACGGCCGCGAGGACGTCGCACCGGCCGGCGCGGCCGCGCTCGCGGCGCATGCGACCGGCGAGCCAGCCGTGCTCGTGCAGCGCAAGGGCAAGGGGCTCACGGTGTACCTCAACTTCGGACTGCCCGCGTACGACGTTGGCGTGCGGGCGTTGCTGCAACAAATCATCGCCCGCGCGGGCATCGAGCGACGGGTCGTTGCCGAGAACCCGGCCGGCGCCGCGCCGCCGCGCTGCTACGAGCGCAACACGTTCACGCGCGGTCCCATCGCGGTGCACGCGTTCATTCGCGACCATCGGCGCTGCAAGGACTCCGACCCCGTGCGTTTCAACTTCGGCCAGCCCGCGCACGTGTACGACATGCGCTCCAAGCGCTACGTGGGCCGCGTATCATCGGTCGAGGCGACCGTAGCCCCGGGCGACACCGCGCTCTACGCTTGCTTGCCGTATCGTGTCGAGTCGCTCACGCTTGCCGTGCCGAGCAAGGCCAAGCCAGGCGACGTGTTGACAATCAAGGCCCAACTCTCAGCCAACGCCGCGCTCGGCGACCACGTGCTGCACGTGGACATGACCGACCCCGATGGCAAGTCCGCGTGGCACTACTCCCGCAACGAATTGGCGCCTGCCGGCAAGCTCACGCTCGCCGTCTCCCTTGCCCTGAACGAGCAGCCCGGCACATGGACCGTGCGCGTGCGCGACGTGCTCACCGGCGTGGTCGGCGAGGCGGAAGTCGCGGTCGCGCAGTAGACGAAACCGGCCTGTAGCACAAGGCGGGCTTTGCCCGCAACCCGGGAGCGGATCCCGAAGCCTCGGGATCCGATCCATGTGTGCAACATCTTGCCTTCCTCTTGGCGTGGCCCGACAGTGAAGGCGCGACGGTCACACCAGTGCTAGCGATACGCCTCCGGTCTTCGCGGCGGAAGGAACACAGATGCCCGCGGATACCCACAGAACGACACAGATCAGACGGAGAGAAGATTGGGCCGATCGTTTGGCGGCTCTCGTTCAGTGTGCCCTCTCCATCTCTGCCTCCCATCTGCGCCATCTGTACTACTAACGTCGAGGACATCGACATCTCTTTGCACTTTTCGCAGGGCGACTGCGTGGCGGAAGGAAGGCATCCCACGG
>JAJRTI010000796.1 GCA_024278415.1 Planctomycetota bacterium
CATACAACGCCGCGGCCCCTCTTGGCAAGAGCGACTCCGTGAGCCCACCGCCGCGTTCCGTCATAGCCGCGACAGCCACTTCCCGAGTTCGGGGAATGACGCGAGACCCCGATCTCTGCAACGCAGCGAGTTCGTCTGCTGAGCGCAACTCACGAGCGACGAACTTTGCTTCATGGTGGCCTTTGTCTTCCGCCAGCAGCAACAGCGTGTCTTCGCTAAGATCGGGGAACAGCTTCTTCTTGAAGACGAGGAATGTCACCTTGGTGAAAGTCCTCGCAAGGTAGTCCAAGGCAGGCCGCGCGTACGTCGCGTAGTCGACCTCCATAGGCACGACCATGGCTAGGCGTCCGCCAGCTTCCAGCAGGCCGACACTGTGGACAAGGAACGGAGCCCACGAACTCGTCAGCCGACTCAATGCGACGCCTCGCCTCTTCGCCGCGGCCAGGGCTCGCTCCCGCGACATCCCGTTGAACCGTTGATAGCGAATGAAGGGCGGGTTGCCCACCACGGCGTCGATTGGTGGGAGGCAAGATTCGTCCACCTCGAAGAAATCGGATTGGATGAGGCAACCGTTCGCCATGCCGAACTCGTCGCGAAGCCATGCCGCAACAGCACGGTGGACTTCCGCGTTCTTCTCGACGCCGAAGACTTGATTCCCAGGGCGCCCGCCTAGCCCGGCGATGCGCTCTGCCGCAGCCTGGAGAAAGACCCCACCGCCAAAGCTTGGATCTAGAACCCTGTCCGTAGCCGAGCGGACGGCCCACCAGACGAGGAACTCCGCGACCTCGGGAGGCGTGTAAAACGCGCCGGCGCCCTTGGAGCCCTCGTGGGGGGCGGTCTGCTGTGGAACTACAGATGAGGTCGCCATACTCGCCGTCACCTAAGGACACTTGCGCAGTCTCGTCGTCTGCACGCTTATAGTATATGCCCGCACTCTGACATCTACAATCGCGCCAAGGTGCGGCTCGGACAGGCCTACTGCTCCACGTCCTCTTCCGGCTCGTCTGCCGTTTCATCAGCATCGCCGCCAGGCGCTTCGAACATTTCTTCTTCACACTCGGGCGGAGCTTCTGACTCCATTTCCTGCTCTTCGCCCTCTCCCAGCTCCTGCGGCGTCTCGGGCTCGCCGCCGAGCAGGCGCTGCTCGGCCTTCTGCTTGGACGCGACCACCGACTCGATCTCCTCGATGCGCTGCACCCCGCGCAGCAGCTCGCCCTTCATCTCGCCCAGCACGTTGGTGACCGTGCCGTCGAACGCTCGGAACGCCGCGTCGAGCTTGCTCTGGAACGTGGCCTTCACGTAGTCGTCGAGCGCGTCCATGCGGTCGTTGGTGTGGTTCACGTTGTTCTGGAGCGCGCGTAAGTCCGTGATGGCTTTGGCCACGGTCTCGTCCAGGGCGTCCACCTTGCCCACCGCGGAGGCCACGCGCTGCTCCACATTGGCGAGCCGACCCTGGGTGTCTTGCTGCTGCTCGGCCGCGCGCTTCTCCGCCGCCGCGAGCGCGCGGTGGCAGCCGTCCTCCGCGGCCTGGATGCGCTCGCCAAGCGAGTCTTGCGCCTTGCCGATGGCTTTATTCGTGGCGTCGATGCGCTCGGCGAACTCGTCGACGCGCTGTTGCACGTCGCGCACGTTCGACAGCACCGCGGTGCGCAGCTCCTCGAGCTTGCGCGCCAACTCGCCGCGCACCTCGTCCGCCGCGGCTTGTGCCGCGGCCTTGGCTTCGGGCAACACGGACTCTGCGCGTTCCTGCGCGGCCGAGGCTTTCTGGTTGGCCAAACTGACAGACGCGTCCACTTCGCGCATCTGCGATAGCAGACCCTTGGTCGAGATAAAAACCATGATGGCGAGCACAATAGCCGCGACGGCAAGGATAGGGGTCATTTTGAGTCCTCTCCAGTGTTCTTAGCTCAGACGGAAATAGAAACGGGCGAACGGCAATCGCTCAGGACGATTCCCTGCCCAGCAACACCACGGCCTCCGCGGCGATGGCCTCGCCGCGGCCGACCGCGTCCATGCCCTCGCCGGTCTTGGCCTTGACGCTCACCGCGTCCGGCTCGACGCCCAACAGCCCGGCGATAGACTCGGCGATGGGCCGCTTCAGGGCTCCCAGCTTGGGCCGCTCCGCGAAGACGGTCGCATCGAGGTTGCCCACGCGGTAGCCGCGCTCGCGCACCTGGGCCACGACGCGCTCGGTGAGCACACGGCTCGATACGCCCTTGTACTCCGGATCTGTGTCGGGGAAGTGGTCGCCTATGTCGCCGAGCGCGAGCGCACCGAGCAGCGCGTCACAGACCGCGTGCAGCAGCACGTCCGCATCGGAGTGGCCAAGCAGACCAAAGCCCGCGTCGATCCTTAGGCCGCCGAGGAATAACTCGCGGCCCGACGCAATGCGGTGAATGTCGGAGCCTTGGCCGATTCTCAACATCATGGTTGATGGTTGAGGGTTGATGGTTGATGGCACAGCAACCAACGACCACAGACCATACTTCTAGGCGCACACGTCAGGATCGGATGCCAGGAACGCGTCCACTTCGGTGCGCGTGGGGATGCCTGCGCGGCCGCCAAGCTTGCGGGCCTTGAGCGCGGACGTGGCGGATGCGAAGCGCGCGCATTGCGGCAAGTCCCATTGCTGGAGCATGCCGTAAATGAACGCGCCGTGGAACACGTCGCCGCAGCCGGTCGTGTCGACCACGTCGACCTGGAACGCAGGCGTATGGAACTCGCCGGCCGGCGACAGGCCGAAACTCCCGCTTGTGCCGGCGGTGACCAACACGACCTTGTCGGGCGACAGCCTGGCCTGCTGCGCGTAGCAGACGCGGGCCGCGTCGCGATAGTCGCGCTCGCCGGTGACGGTGCAGGCGAACTCCTCTGAGGCGATGATGACGTCGCACAGGTCGACCAACTCGGCCATGCGGTCGTGGTGCACTTCCGCATCGATGACCGTCCTTACGCCGGCTTCGCGAGCCCAGTGGCAGGCTTGGCGCGCGGCATCCATGTCGAAGCCATCCACGTGGAGGAACTTCGCGCAGGCGATGTCGTCACGCGTGATGTGCTCGGCCCTCAGCTCCGGCACGTTCTGGCCGGTCCAGAAGATCGTGCGCTTGCCGGTGGACGAATCCACCACGCAGAAGGCGAAGAGCGTGGATCCGCCGGGCTCGATCACGACTCGGCTCGTGTCCACGCCATCGCTGGCGAGGCTGCTGAGCATGAACTGGCACAGTTCATCGTCGCCGATGCGGCCCAGATAGCGGCACGTGGCGCCGAGCCGCGAGGCTGCGACGAGCGCCGTGGCCACAAGCCCGCCGCCTTGCTTGGCGAACTCGCCAATCTCTATCTTCGCGTCGTTGTCGGGATAGGCCGGCACGACCGCAAAGAAGTCGACCGAGCTGCACCCAATGCCAATGATGTCGACTGGTGTGGGCATGTTGCGAACGGGGCATGGAACACGCGGCTGCGAGGCCTTGCCGCGAACGCTAGCGAGTATAGGTGAGGCCCGCGCGCAAAGTCAAGAAGGGGAGGCTGCGGTTGAGCCAGTCGCCGTCAACGTGTATGCTCCTGCCACAGCCGCCGGCCGTACGGCGGACGGGCGAGGCGCCAAGCGATTGAGCGACTTGCAAAACCCCAATAGGCCGAGGCCTCGCGCTTAACATCATGCATGGCGGAGGTGTCGAACGCGGCGCCGCCGAGATGCGAGCGCGGGAGCGCTCCGCTTGTAGTGGCGACCGTCAGGGCGCCCTCTGC
>JAJRTI010000797.1 GCA_024278415.1 Planctomycetota bacterium
CGGTCGGCCTCCTTGGGCGAAGCGAAAAGCGGCCAGAAGCTGGGGCCGCCGCGCATGCTAGGGATCTCCAGGCCGAGCGCGTCGGCCTTGGCCTTGAGCCGCTCCGCAGACGCCTCGGGCTCCTCCAGGTTCGGCAGTCCGCCCTGCGGAGTGAGCGTGGGCTCGAAGCCATCGAACCCGGCGTCCTTGATCATGGGCAGGATCTCGTTGCACTTCTGCTCGTCAGGGATAGCCAGCGAGAAGGCAATCTTATTCATGGGTCGCTCCTTGAGGGCGGTGCGCCTTGTGACGCAGCAAAGCCGCAGAGAATAGCAGGAAGGGGAGAGCGTGGCACACCCCGTCTTGCAGTCGATTCCGAGGCAGCATTATACCTTGTGGCCAGGCCAGGGCAAGGGGCGGCGCGGTAGCCGCATTCGCCAGAATGCGGGGCACGACCTTAGCTCCTTAGCGCAAATCTCGCGACAACATGTTGTCGATGCGCTCCGTTGTGGAGTGCGCCGGCTTGACGGCGCTTTGGCTGGCAGCGCGTAGCGCTGCTTTGCATCCGCACACGCGCGATCCGTTCGCCAGCGACAGGCGAAAAGCTAAAGCGGCGGTCCCGCACATGCGGGACCGCACTCCACATGGGCTGCCGCGCGGCCGCCCCTCTTTCGCAGCGAAGTCTGCGAAAAAGCGTAGTGCCTTAGCGCAAATATCGGGACAACATGTTGTCGATGTTCTGTCACCCTCCTACTCTTAGTGCCTTAAGCATTCGTACCTGCGACGAAAAACAAGAAGTTGCTCACGTGGAGCGGATCCCGAAGCCTCGGGACCGTCCGTCGGAACGCGAAGGCGTTCCGCTCCTGGGTTGCGGGCGCAGCCCGCTTTGTCAGCTTCCCGCAGCAAACGCGGAGGCTATCGTTGGAGAATCCCAACGGGATTCCGTATGCTAGCCCAAGGTTGCGAGCGAAGCCTGTTCCCAGGGTAGCGGCCTGCGGCCGCAACCCTGGGCTGTACGCCGGAATCCCTTCGGGATTCTGTGGCGGGATCGCCGCAAGGGCATGGCCCCTGCGCTACGTGTCACATGTGACATCACACATGTGACACGACACTAGCGGAGACACGCATGGATAACTCGATCAGTGTGGCTTTTGCCACAGCTATGTGCCTGGGCCTCGCGGCGACGCTATCCACCGCGGCGTCCACCGCGGACTCGATCGCGCCCATCTGGGCAGACACCGCGCCGGCTGTGAAGGCGGCCCTGCCCGCGCCGGCGCTGCACATGCGCTTCGACGACCGCACAGGCGAGGGCATTGCCGGCAGCCGCGGCCTCGACCTCGCGGCGGCCGGTGCGCAACCCCTTGCCGTGAATGACCGCCGCGCACTCGCCGCGCTCGACGAGGCCACGTCATTCACGATCACCGGCTGGTTCCGCACGTCGCGGCGCGCGGCGAGCGCGGACCACGACTGCATCGCCCGGCTGGGCGGCAGCTTCTGCCTATTCCTCCAAGGCCAGTACCCCGGCCGGCTCCTCCTCGTGCTGCCGAAGACCGCGTCGGGCAAACGCGCGACGCCGGCGAGTTCGTGGTTTCGGCAGTACTTCCCCGCGATGTTCCGTGGGACTTGGGCTTTCTTCGCAGTCACGTACGACGGCTCCCGCGTGAAGAACAACGTGGCTTTCTACTACGCGACCCCGCGTGACGCGGCCAAGCTCGACCAACGCGTGTCGTGCGACGCCGGCCGGCTCGGCAGGGTCGGCGACGCCGCGCTCGTGGTGGGTGCGATGGACGCCGGCGGCAAGTTCAAGTTCCGCGGCGCGATCGACAGCTTGCGCATCTACGCGAGCCGCGACGACGCATCGGCCGCGCTGAGCGCGGAGCAGGTCGAGGCCGTGCGGCAGGCCGATCTGGGCCGGCCGTGGCTGGCGCGCGTGGTGAAGCAAAAGCGCGGCCAACAGGCGAAGGTGGCTGAGGAGCGGAAACAGATCGCGGCTCGCTATTGGGGCCGCGGCTTCAACGCCGCGCGGGTGGAGTTGCTGCGCAACCAATTCCCCGATTGGCCGCCGCGGCCCGCGGGCGATACGCCCAAGAGCGTGCCGCGCGGTGCGCGAGCGCCGTTCATGTTTGTGGCTAGGTCCAAGCAGGCGGCCGCGTGCCGCGTGCGCGTGTTGCCGATCCGCGGCGAACAGGGGCAGGCGCTCGCCGCGGACGCGACCGTCTACGCGGTGCGGCCGGTTCCGGTCGAGGCAAACAACAACGGCGCCTGCGAGACGAGCGCCACGCGCAAGCCTAATCCGCTCTGGCGGCCTTACTTCGTGCGCGAGGCGCCGTTCCGCGTGGACGAGGTGCTCGAAGAGCGGAGCGAAGCCGCGCTCGTGGCGGGCGAGTATCAAGCGTTTGTCGTGGACTTGGCCGTGCCGCGCGGCGCCGCGCCTGGAGTGTACCGCGGCGCGGTGCAGTTCGAGGCCAACGGCCACACGGCCGACGCGTTGTTCGCGGTTCGGGTGCATCGCACGCGCGCGCCGGATCGCTTCGCGCTCAAGTCGATCCATTGGCTGCATCCCGAGCCCGAAAACCTGACGACCGCAACGCCACCTGCCTGGTGGAGCGAGGAGCACTGGCGCCTGCTCGAAAACGCCGGCCGCACCTTGCGCGCGTTCGGCGACACGGCCGTGCTCACGCCGGTGCTGGGCAAGAAGGGGACGGTGCAGGTGACGATCCGCAAGGACGGCTCGTACGCTTTTGATTTCACGCGCTTCGACCGCTGGATCGAGACCTTCAGCCGGCTGGGGTACGAGGAGTTCGACGGCCGCCACGTTGCGTCGTGGTTTCAGACACCGGCGTTCGACGAGCGCACGGGCAAGAAGGTGTCGCTGTTCCGCTGGGGGCGCATCGGCATCGACCCGGACACGCTCGCGTTCCTCGACGCGTTCTATCCCGTCTTCTACGCGCATCTGCGCGAAAAGGGCTGGGTCGAACGGTACGTGCAGTGCCAGCTCGACGAGCCGCACGACGAGGTGCGGTACCGCAACTTGGTGGCGCGGCTGCGCAAGTACATGCCGGGCGTGCGCAGCAAGGACGCGATCAACGGCAGCCCCGCGCGCTACTCGCCGCTGGTGGACATGCACGTGTTCTCGGTGGTGAGCCTGGAGCACCACGCGGCCCTCGCCGCGCAACGCCGGGCCGAGGGCAAGTCGGTGTGGTTCTACCAATGCGCCAGCCCGTATCCGCCCTATCCCAACCGCCACCTCGACGATCCGCTCATCGGTTCGCGGCTCTATCCGTGGCTCGCGTACCTGCTTGGAGCGGAAGGCTATCTATACTGGGGCGCGAACATCTACCGCGGCGCGGACCCGTACAAGCATTCCGTGGGCCCGACCCGGCCCGGCGGCTATCGCAAGGTCGGCCACCCGCCCGGAGACAACTGGATGTTCTACAAGTACGAAGACGGCCTGCGCCCGTCCATGCGCATGCTCGCGTTCCGGGAGGGGCTCCTCGACCACGCGCTGCTGACGATGCTGGCGAAGCGGGACAAGGCCAAGGCGGATGCGCTCATGCGCTCTATTGCCCGGTCGCTGCTGGACTACGCGCGCGAGCCTGGCGCGTATCACGCGGCGAGGCGCGCGCTGCTAGAGGCATTGGACGCAACGCAGTAGGCCGAGCGGCTCCACACATCGCCCGAAGCCTGGCGGCTTCGGCTACGGCGGCCCAACGCGCCTCACGCGCGCAGATGCGCGATCACGTCGTTCACCCCCGGTCGCTTCGTTAGCACCTGGGAGAAATCCTCCCGGCTTTCCACCGCCTTCTTGATGCGCGTGGTGAGCGCGGTGTCGCCCAGCAGGATCGCTCCCACGAGGAAGCTGTCGCGGAACACGAAGCGGCAGTACTGGCCGTCGGCTTCCTCCTCGATGGCTTGGTAGCTGCCGTCCTGCGGCTCGATCTCGCCAATGCTGAACAAGTCGAGCCCCAACACCTTGAGCGTATTCGAGCGCGGGATGCCTCCGAACTCTGCGGCCAGGCCGGCCGCGTTCATGCCCGCGATGCTGCCCTGGGCTTGGGACGCGGTCCAGATGCCGTACGTGACCCCGCGGTGCTCCGCCACGTCGCCCGCGGCGAGCACGTTGGGGTGGGACGAGGCGAGGTGGTTGTCGACGATCACGCCTTGGCTCACGTCGAGCCCGGCCATGCGCGCGAGGTAGCTGTTGGGCCGCACGCCGGTGGCCACGACCACGAGGTCCGCGGGGATCGTCGCGCCGTCCTCCAGCTCAATACCGCGGACGCGTTCGTCGCCGAGGATCTCTGCGGTACGGGCCTGCTTGCGGACCTTCACGCCTACGTCGATCACGCGGCGTTCGAGCAACTCGCCCGCGCGTGGGTTGAGTTGCCGCGGCATGAGCCACGCGTGTCCCTCCAGGAGCGTCACGTCGCCGCCGATGCGGGCCAGCGCGCCGGCCGTCTCCAGGCCTAGCAACCCGCCGCCCACGACCACGCAGGGGGCGCCAGCCTTGGCCGCGTCGAGGATGCGTTGTGCGTCGTCGACGGTGCGGAACGCGGTCATGCCTTGCCGATGCGCGCCAGGGAAGGGCGGTACGAAGGGGTGCGCGCCGATGGTGAGCACGAGCTTGTCGAACGGCTCGTCGTCCGCGCCGCGGAGTTTCACCACGCCGGCATTCAGGTCGATGGCCGACACCTCGGCGCCGCGCATGAGCCGCACGCGGCGCTCGTCGTACCAGGCGGCTGGATGGACGGGGAGGTGGTCCTTGTCGATCTCATCCGCGAGGTATCGGGTGAGGTTGAGCCGGTAGTAGGGGAGTGTCGGCTCCTTCGACACGAGGACGATCTCGGCGTCGGGCGCGGCGTCGCGCAGCGCTTCGACCGCGGACAGGCCGGCAATGCCGGCGCCTACGACCACCACCTTGCCGGGTGCGCCGGCCGCCCGCGCCTTCTCTGCCAATTCTTCGAGCGGCTCGAAGCGGTCCTTGGGGGAGCCGCACACGGGGCAGTCGTCCGGCGGCAGGTCGCCGGTATGGATGTAGTTGCAGTTGAGGCAGCTCCAACGCGTGGCGGCCGGCCGGTCGGCCTTCTCTTCGCCCTCGAACGGCTCGAACGCCTCCTTTGGCGCGCCGCACACCGGGCACGCGTCCGGGGCTTCGCCGCGCTGGATGTATCCGCAGACATTGCACTTGAACGCTTGGGCTGGCGTTTCGGTCATGGCTGGACTCCTGTGGCTTTGGTGTCGACTGCAAGACGAACGCGCACAAGGCTACGGTTCCTGGCAACGGGGATCAAGTGGCATGGTGTGCTTCGGGCGCAGTGCTCCCGGCCCACAGATTGCCCGAATCCTGGCGGATTCGGCTGCCAGGCAAAAGACAACGGGGACAGCCCGAGTAGGACTGTCCCCGCGATTGTCGAAACGGCTGGGCCATCGAGCGCTGCGAGGCTACTCGATGGTCGTGAACTTCGCCTTCGGCGCGCCGCACACTGGGCACGACTCGGGCGCGTCGCCTTCGATGGTGTTGCCGCAGATCTCGCACACGACGATAGGGCTCGCGGGCAGGTCGTTGCCGGCCTTGAGCGCTTCGGCGGCTTTGGAATAGAGACCGTGGTGGATCTCTTCGACCGCGAGCGCGTTGCGGAAGCTCGCGACCGCGGCGTTGTTGCCTTCGGCCTCGGCCTCTTGGAGGAAGCCGGGGTACATCTCCTTGAACTCGAAGCCTTCGCCTTCGATCGCGGCCGCGACGTTCTCAGTCGAGCTGCCTACGCCCTTGAGCACGCGGAGGTGCGCGTGCGCGTGCACGGTTTCAGCCTCGGCCGCGGAGCGGAAGAGCTTTGCGATCTGAGGGTAGCCCTCTTCGTCGGCCTTCTTAGCAAAGGCTAAGTATTTCCGGTTAGCCTGGCTCTCGCCGGCAAATGCAGCTTGCAGGTTATCAGTCGTTGCCATTAGGGACTCCTTCCAAGACGTGGATGAAACGAATTCGCAGGGCGGACCGCCCGGTGGCCGGGCCACACGTAGACACCAATGTTAGCGGGCGTGGCCCGGTCTGTATAGGGGGGGAGCGAGTGGCAGTCTTGCCCTTACGGTCTATCTTGGCGCGGCCACTCCGCCGCTTCTTGCTCCTCCACGAAGTAGCAGAATCGGTCCCACTCGAACTCGCGGCCCGACAGCGGGCAGCGCAGTTTGACCTTGCGCTCCGTGACCTCGACGACTTCCCAATCGCCCGCGCGCTTGCCGCCTTCGATGTGGATCTTGTGTCCCGGCTGGAAGGGGTATGGCTCGAAGCGGGCGACGCGATGCTGGGCCATGTCGGATCTCCGCGCGTGCTGCTGTCGCACGCTCGTAAGGGCGTGTCTGGTGGCGGCTGCCAACAACGATAGCGGGCGTGGCAGTGGAGGGCAAGCCGGTGGCGCAACCCGAGGCCCGCCGCACCCCATGAGCGCGGTCGAACGGCCGAGCGATAAGAGATGACAATTACGGACTTGTTCAAGTCCGGAATTGTCCCTTCGCCATTGTGGAAGGTGCACACGTTCGGCGGTGTCATGTGGACACACAGCGTTCCGGCGTGCAGAATGGCGGTGTTTTGGGGGTGGCCGCGCAGTGTTGCGCCTCCACGCCGTCAGCAACCATCAACTATCCTCCCGCAAGGGGCCACACCATGTCCCAACTCGCCCAGACTGTCCTGCCGCGCTGGCGGGGCTTCGACTTGCTCGACATGTTCACGACGCAGAGCGATGGGAACTTCAGCGAGGACGATTTCCGCTGGATCGCGGACTGGGGTTTCGACTTCGTGCGCCTGCCCATGTGCTATACGCTGTGGGTCGACGACGGTGATCCGTTGCGCATCAACGAGTCCAAACTCGCGCCCATCGACCGCGCGATCTAGCTGGGCGAGAAGCATGGCCTCCACGTCTGTCTCAACTACCACCGAGCGCCGGGCTACTCGGTGAACCGCGAGCGCCAGGAGCCGTTCGACCTGTGGAAGGACCAGGACGCGCTTGACGCGTTCTGCCTGCACTGGACAACTTTCGCCGCGCGCTACAAGGGCATCCCATCCGAGCGCGTGAGCTTCGACATGGTGAACGAGCCGGCGAGCCCCAAGCCGGACGGCATGACACGCGACGACCACGAGCGGGTGATGCGCACGGTTGTGGCCGCGATTCGCGAGGTGGATCCCGAGCGGCTCATCATCATCGACGGTCTCTCCTGGGGCAACGACCCGTGCCCGGAGCTGGCCGACCTCGGCGTGGCGCAGAGCTGCCGCGCATACCAGCCCATGAACGTGAGCCACTACAAGGCGAGTTGGGTCAACGCCGAGCACTGGGAGGAGCCGACGTGGCCCGGCCCCGACACCCGCGGCAACATATGGGACCGCCGCCGCTTGGAGCAGCACTACGCGAAGTGGGCTGATCTTGCGCGGCAAGGCGTGGGCGTGCACTGCGGCGAGGGCGGTGCATACAGCCACACTCCCCACGCGGTGTTCCGCGCCTGGCTGCGCGACGTGCTCGAAGTGCTGACGTCTCATAACATCGGCTACGCGCTGTGGAACTTCCGCGGCAGCTTCGGTATCATGGACTCCGGCCGTGAGGACGTGGCGTACGAGGACTGGCACGGGCACGAGTTGGACCGGGAGTTGCTGAGTCTGTTGCAGGAGTTCTGAGGCGCTGTTCCTTGAGGACCGAACACCGATGCTGACCGAAATCGACATATCAGGTTTCAAGTCGATCCGACATCAGACGCTGGAACTCCGGCCATTGAACGTGCTGATTGGGGCGAATGGGGCAGGGAAGTCCAATCTGCTTTCCCTCCTTGATATGCTTCGCTGGAGCTGTCAGGGGATGCTGGGTCATCACGTGGCCGAGAGCGGCGGCGCCAACTCGCTCTTGCACCACGGCGCCAAGAAGACGCCTGTCATGTCAGTGGGGTTGACTGTGGACAACTCCGTGTGGACCGCTCACTATGGAGTGGAACTTCAACATGCCGCCGAAGACAGGCTTCTCTATGCGACGGAGCACCTCTGGTACCGGGGCACGGGTGACGAGGGCGAGGAGCATGTCACGAAACTGGGCCGCAGCCACAGTGAAAGCAGGCTGTTCGATGCGGCCAAGAGCCGCAATGCGGGTGCGGAGGTCGTCTATGACCTACTGTCTCGTCTGCGGCTATACCATTTTCATGACACGTCGTTGACGGCTGCTGTCAGGCAGAACGCTCAGATCCACGACACACTGCGCCTTAGGAGTGATGCCGGCAATCTTGCCAGCAAGCTCTACGGCCTGCGTGAAGGGGGCGTCGAGTACTACCGGCGGATCCGGGATACAGTGAGGCTGATGCTTCCGTTTTTCGGGGATTTCGTTCTTGAGCCGGAGGGCGAAACAATCCTTCTCAGATGGCGAGAGAAGGACTCCTACCACGACTTCGGCCCCCACCAACTCTCCGATGGTGCGTTGCGCGCAATCGCGCTTACGACGCTTCTGCTCCAGCCCGAAGCGAACCTCCCGCCACTAATCGCCATTGACGAGCCGGAACTGGGGCTGCACCCTTACGCGGTCACAATTCTGGCCGGCCTGTTGGGAGCGGCCGCCATGCACAGCCAAGTCATTGTCGCCACCCAGTCGCCGCACTTCGTCGACCAATTTGATCCGGAGGATATTGTGGTTGTGGAGCGCGCGAACGGAGAGACGGCGTTCTCTCGGCCGAACGTGGGCGACTTGAGGGAGTGGCTGGACGAGTATTCCCTCGGTGAGCTGTGGCTGAAGAACGTTGTCGGTGGAGGGCCGTGCCTGTGAGTCGGCTGTGCATGATCGTCGAGGGCCAGACCGAACAGACGTTCGCGGCGCGGGTGCTCATGCCGGTTCTGGCCGAACGCGGCGTTTTCGCTCACGCGGAGCTATTCATGACGGGGCGCAAGAGGGGACGCTCATAC
>JAJRTI010000798.1 GCA_024278415.1 Planctomycetota bacterium
AAGCTGGCTGGATGCGGTGTCCCAGCGCAAGGACCAACATCGCAACGCGTGACGCGCTACACCCTAAGTTCGTGGCATTGGGCATGGCCCGCCCTACGCACCCTCCGATTGGGTAAACGAACTTGCGGGACGCGACACTAGAGGAACAGCAGTCCATGAAGAGTACCCTATCTGCCCTGTTCGCGGTCGTGCTTCTTCCCCATGTCTTTGCAGCCGAGAAGCGCTACGGCGATGGCACGGACGCGGAGCGGACCATCGTCAACAAGCGTTCCTGGATGCGCGTTGGCGTCCGGCGCGACTTCGTCAAGCGCGGGGTCATCACGTACCAAGGCCCCCCAGCGTCTCTCGACGACGGCATCGCGGTCGGCGATGCCCGCGAGAGCGGCGTGGACCTGGCCGCGCTGGTGAAGCTGGCCAACAAGATCGAGGCGGACAACCAGGACTACCTCACCGACACCCGTCGGGAGCCCAAAGGCCATACGGGAGCCATCGACAGCATGCTCATCTATGTTGGCGGACGCCTCATCATGGAGGAGTACTTTGCGGACGGCAAGAGGGACAAGCCCCACTTCCAGATGTCCATCACCAAGAGTGTCACGGCCCTCGCTGTGGGCAAGGCCATCGAACTTGGCTACATCAAGGGCCTCGACGACCGGGCGGTCGACTACTTGCCGGAGGTCGACAAGGCGAGCCTGGCGCCGGGTGCGGACCGTATTCGGATTCGCGACTTACTCACCATGCGATCGGGCCTCCGCGTGACGCGCCAGGGGGTCAGGAACGCGGGCCGGCTCACCCCTGACAACTACGCCCAAGTCATCCTCTCGAAAACCGCACCGGTCGAGCCGGGTCGCCACTACAAGTATCAAGGGATCGACCCGGACCTGCTGGGGCTGATCATCTATCGCACCAGCGGGCTGACCGTCGAGCAGATGGTGAAGAAGTACTTCTTCGACCCGATGGGGATCAAGAGGTTCTCGTTCGGGAAGGGAGCGACTGGCCTTACCAAAACGGCCGCGGGGCTTCGACTCACCTCCCGGGACATGTTGAAGCTGGGCATCCTGATGATGGGCGGCGGCCAATGGCAGGGCCGGCAACTCATCAGCAAGAGCTTCGTCGAGGACGCAATGCGGCCCTGGGTGAACAAGGACAAGCCGCACCACTACGGCTTCTTCTGGTGGAGCCACGAAGTCCGCGCGGGCGGCAGGACCTACGACGTGAAATCCGCGAGGGGCGCTGCGGGGCAGTTCATCTTCATGGTGAAAGACCTGGGCCTCATTGCCGTGTTCACCAGCTACGGCTCGCGCATGCCCTTTGCGGCCTTGGAGAAGAGCGTCATTCCGGCCGTGTCCAAGGGCTAAAACGGCACGTCCGCCTGCCCGCGCGGCGGGTAGCCCAAGCGCTTGCGCCGGAGCACGTTCATGTCCTCGTCCGCGACGATCAACACGCGGCCTCCGTCCGAGGCGGCCATGAAAAGGTGGCGCATGCCGGTGCTGTACACGCGCCAGTGGCGCAGGCCCGCCGCGCTGGGCGCGTGGCCCACGAGAGCCTCCACCTGCTCTTGGGTCGCGTACTCCGCGTCCGGCCAGTCGAGGATCAGCGCGAGGCAGCCGTGGCAGTACTGTTCGTCGCGGAAGCAGGTCGCACAGTAGCGCTCCCCGCATGAGCGGCATTCGATGAGGTACGCGTCGCTCGTCCACTCGCCGCACCCCATGCACCGCGCGCCGTGGCGTTTGCAGAGCACCATGTTCGACACCGCGCACTCGCGGAAGTGGCGCCGGCAGCCCGCGGCCCCGCAGACCTCGCACGCCGCGTGGTGGCTCGCGCAGACACTCACGCCGCACGTCCCACACTTGCGCATGCAGTCGGAGCAGGTGACTTGGCCGCACACCGCGCACGCGTCCGCGTCGGTGCGGCAGAACACCTTGTGGCACACGCTGCACGAGGCCTGGCAGCTCTCGCACACGTTTTTGCCGCACACGCTGCACTCGCGCAGGTGGTCCCGGCACGCGGTCTCGCCGCACGCAGCGCACACGCCGGCGCAAGCCGGGCACACCTCCCGGCTGCACGCGCAGCACGGCGCGAGGTGGCGCGCACACACGTGCTCCTTGCAGGCGTCGCAGCGGGGCGCGCAGTCCGTGCACACGACCTCGCCGCACACGCGGCACGTGGTCACCCCGCACTGCCCGCACTGGCTCGCCCCGCACTGGCTGCACGTGGCCACGCACTCCGCGCACACAAGGTGGCCGGCGTCGCAGAGCGTGGGCCGGGCCATGGCCTTCCCGCACTCCGGGCAGGCCGGGAGCGTCACGGAGCCATTGGACTCGTCGAAGACAATCGTGTATTCCGCGGAGAGGCCGCCGCGGCTGACGGCCGCCGACAGCTCCACGACCGGCCGCTGCACCACGCACACGCTCAGCAGCTTCAGCACCACGCGCAGGCGGTGGTTCTCGCGCTGCTCCCGCAGCTTCATGTGCATCTCGGCTTCGAGCCCTGCGGCCTCCTCCTCTCCGTTGCGGCGCCGGCTCGCGTCGTCGATCTGGCGCTCGTAGTAGCCCTTGATGCGCGTCACGTTCTTGTAGAGCCGCTCGAAGATGCCCTTCTGCGCGTCCGCGGCCTCGCGCCGCGCGTGGCG
>JAJRTI010000069.1 GCA_024278415.1 Planctomycetota bacterium
GCGGCAATCTCGGACAAAACATAAGGGACACGGGACCCGCGGACGTGCGCACACCCGCGGGCAAGAAATGTTCGTCAGTAGGCGCTCACCAAGTCCGCGCCGGGGTAGTAGTGGGCCAAGATGCCGCGCCAGTCCGTGCCAGCTTGGGCGAGCCCTTTGGCTCCCCACTGGCACAGACCTACGCCGTGGCCCCAGCCCCGGCCGTCGAATATGAAGGCGCGGCCGGACTTGCGGACCGTGAACGCGGTGCTCTTGAGTTTGCCCGCTCCCAGCGCGAGGCGGAAGCGGTACGGGCCAAACGTCTTGGCGCCGCGGTTCGTCTCGACCTCGATCCGCGACGCGTGCCGGTAGCGGCCCGGAGCGTCTGGCCGAATCGCAACGATCGATTCGCCAGCGCTCAAGCCAAGCTTGCGGGCGAGTTCGGCTTGGCTCACGCGATACGTCCACGAGTAATACGTGGCGTCCTCGCAGTAGCCGCAGGGCACGCCGGCCAGCGGCGGCAGGAGCCGCTCGCCCAGGGCCTGGTCCACCGGCGCAGTGTGGCCGCCGCACGTGGACATGAAGTACGCGGGCAGCAGCGCGTCGCCATACGCCAGCACCAGGCCGCGCGTCTCGTCCACGGCCTGTCGGCCGCGGGCGGTGTCGTTGGCCAGGCCAAGGTAGCGCACGTCGGCTTGGGTCACGTGGATGCGCTTGCCGCGCCGGCGCCACCAGCGGTTGAGCACGAACGTGCGAATGGCCACGGCCTGCGCCTTGAGCGCGTCCATGGGCCAACGCGACGGCATCTCCGAGGTCACCACGCCGTAGGCCAGCGTCTCCGGGTCGATCTCGTTCACGACCGACAGCGCACTCGGCGACGCACGCTCGATGACGATGCGCCCAAGGTAGCGGCGTTTGCCGACGCGGATGGGCTGGCCGCCGCGCGAGGTGATGGCCAGCTTCTCGCCGCGGAGCCGTTGGCTGCCCAAGAGGAAACCGCCAGGCGCGAGCTTGACGGCCGTGGCAGGGAGCCGCGCGGCCGACACGACGCGGCCGCAAGCGGCCTCGTATGGCCCATCGACCGCGACCACGACCGACGCGCCGGGCCGCTCGACCTCGACGCGCAGCACCGGGGGCTCGCGCAGGGCGTCCCGCCAGCGGCCCACGCTCGGCGCGGGCGCCACCTTCGGCGTCTGCCGGCACGAGGTCAGCAGCACCACGTTCGCGGCTACCAGCGCCGCGGTCGCCACCGTGATCCAGGGGTGCCGACGCGTCACGTCAAGCATCCTCCTGAGGCATGCGGTCGCCGCGGTAGAGATGCTTCGTGGTGTTTCGGTACCGCTCATGTTCGCTGAAGATGCACCCGCAGTATTGCTGCGAGTACAGCGAGAGCTTCTTGCCGGCGTCGTGGCTCATGTGGAACAACGGACGGAAATCTTCGTCATGGAACAGGACCGCTTCGTCGGCAGCGATGGTTGCGCCGAGTTGGCGGATGCGCTCGTGGTCTTGGTGGAGGCTGATGAGCAGCGTCGACGTAAATGCGTCGTATCCCTGCGCGCGCGCGCGTCGGGCAGCCGCTCGCAGGCGCATGGCGTAGCAGCGCTCGCAGCGGCCGGGCGCGCCGCCGGCCCAGGCCTCCTGGAGGAAGCGTTCGAGGCCGTAGTCTTCGACGCACTCCAGCCGGGCGAATGCCGGCTCTTTCGGGCCGAGCCGATCGCTCAAGACCTTGAGGGCTTTGAGGCGGCGCCGGAACTCCAGGAGCGGATGGATATTGGGGTTGTCAAAGTACGCCGCGGTCTCGTGGCCTTGCGCGGCGAGATGGCGCAGCACGCCAATGGCGCAGTGCGCGCAGCACACGTGGACCAGCAGCTTCAAAACAGTTGTCCTGGCGCGGACCCGGGCTTGCCGAACCGCTCGTGCGCCAACGCGGTCGCCAACCGGCCGCGGGGGGTCTTCTGAAGGTAACCTTGCTGGATGAGGAACGGCTCGTACACGTCCTCGATCGTGTCGGGTTCCTCGCCCACGGCGACGGCGATAGTCTTGAGGCCAACCGGCGCGCTGCTTTGCACGACGATCTCGATGATCTTGCGGTCGAGCCGGCACAGGCCGTGCTCATCCACGCCGAGCATCTTGAGGCCTTCCACCGCGATCTCCTCAGTGATGACGCCCTCGCCTTCCACCTCCGCCACGTCGCGAATGCGGCGCAGGAAGCGGTTGACGATGCGCGGGGTGCCGCGCGAGCGTTGGGCGATGAGGTCCGCGCCCAGGGACTCGATCGCGATGTTGAGCGTCTTGGCTGACCGCAGCACGATCTCGCGGAGGTCTTCCCAAGGATAGAAGTCCAGCCGTTCGAGCACGCCGAAGCGCGAACGCAGGGGCGCGGTGAGCAGCCCTTCGCGCGTGGTCGCGCCAATGAGGGTGAACCTGGGCAGTGGCAGGGTGATGGATCGGGCGCTGGGGCCCTGGTCGATCACAATGTCGACTTGGAAATCCTCCATGGCCGAGTACAGGTACTCTTCGACGACGCTGCCGAGCCGATGGATCTCGTCGATGAAGAAGATGTCTCCCTCTTCGAGGTTGGTCAGCAGCCCGGCGAGTTGGCCCGCGTTCTCGATGGCCGGGCCTGACGACTGCTTGATGTCAGACTCGAGTTCATGGGCGATGATGTTCGAGAGCGTGGTTTTGCCCAGGCCGGGGGGGCCTGAGAAGAGGATGTGGTCGAGCGGCTCGCGGCGCTTCTTGGCGGCCTCGATGTAGATCCGCAGGTTGCGCTTGAGCGACTGCTGTCCCACGAAATCGTCGAGCCGTTTCGGCCTCAGACTTGCGTCGAGTTCGAGGTCGTCTGGCCGAAGCGCGCCAGAGAGCATCTCGTTCTCAGACATGGCGGGCTCGACGAGATCCGAGAAGGGTTGATGGTGGCCGAAGCCGCCAGGCTTCGGGGCAGACGCGGACAACTTTTGCGTTGCGCGAGTCCGAGCCCTCGCGGGCTCGGCTACAGCGACCCTGGCGCCCGGGCAGCCACGGGCGCCAGGAGGCAAGGCTTCGCTACACGAGTTTGAGCGCGGTGCGCACGATGGCCTCCACGGCCGCGTCCGCGCCGAGGTCGTCGATGGCCGCGGCCACCGCGTGCTCCGCCTTGGCCGGGGCCACTCCGAGGCTTTCGAGCGCGGCCATGGCGTCGCTGGCTGGGCCTCTGTGCGCGGCGGTCAGGCTAGGCGCTTCGGCGCCGACTTTTTCGCGCAGCTCCATCACGAGGCGCTCCGCGGTCTTCTTGCCGATGCCCTTGATCATCTGGAGCATGCTCGTGTTCTGCTCGGCGATGGCGCGCACGAGCTGATCCGTGGGAACGCCGGAGAGGATCGTGAGCGCGAGCGCGGGGCCGATGCCTCTGACGCTGAGGAGCAACTCGAACACGGAGCGCTCCGCCTCGCTAGCGAAGCCGTAAAGCCGCAGTGCATCCTCACGCACGTAGAGATGCGTGAACAACTGCGCGTCTTGGCCGGCGTCGCCCAGGCGCTCGAACGTGGACAGGGGCACGTCAAGTCGGTACCCCACGCCTGCGATGTCGAGCACCACTTGTGTGGGCTTCTTGCTCGCCAATCGGCCCCGTAGGTATTCATACATCACGAGGCGTCTTCTTCAACTTCTTCAACGTCTTCTTCTTCCCGCAGGGTCAGGTTGAACTCAGCCAACGTATCTTCGATCTCTTTCAGGGAGGTGTTGCCCAAGTTGGGGCAGTCCATGAGTTCGCGCCGACTATACTGGACCAGGTCCGCGAGCGTCTCGATCTTGAGGCGATCCATGCAACGTCGGGAGCGCGCGGAGAAGTCGACCTCGGCCACCGGCTTGGTCAGGATGGCCGCGTCCTCGGACTCCGCGTTGTCCTCTCCCTCGCCGTCCTCCAGCGCTTGGCCGAGGCGCAGTGCGTTCTGCGAAAGGATGGCTTTGATCTCGTTGAGTGAGGTCTCGCCGAAGTTCTTGTATGACAGCAGTTCCTGCTCGGTGATGCGGGTCAGGTCGCCGAGCGTGTGGATGTTCATCTTCTCCAGGCAGTTGCGGCTGCGCACGGACAACTCGAAATCGGTCACTGGCGTTTCGAGCACGGCCTGGTGCAGGACGGCGGTCTTCTCACGGCGATCGTCGTAGTACTCGGTCTCCTGCACCATCACGTCTTTGTAGAAGAGTTGCGCCCGTGCGTGAGTGGGATCGGCCTTGAGCACTTTCTCGTAGCACTTGAGCGCCTTGGTGCGCTCGTTCATGTCCTCGTAGAGTACGCCGAGGTTCAGCAGGGCGTTCGTGTGCTTCTGGTCCATCTTCGCGCACCGTTCGTAGTAGTCGAGCGCGCGCTCGTCGTCGCCGAACAGGTCGTGCACGTAGCCCAGCCGGAACAGGGCTTTGGCGCATTGCGGGTCGAGTTCGAGCGCGTGCTCGTACAGCTCGACGGCCCGCGTGTAGTCGCCCATGGCCTCTGCACAGCGAGCTATTTCGTACTGGTAGTCGGGCGACTTTTCGCCGGCCTTCTTCTGCTTCTTCAGCAGTTTTTCCGCGGCCTCCGCGTTTCCGGCGTCGCGAGTGGCCGCCGCCAGATTCAGGATCAACTCGAACTCCGCCTCCCCGCTGGCCCGTTCGGCTTTTTCGAGGGCGTCTTGGGCGGCTGCGGGGCGCCCCGTGGCCATGTAGCACGCCCCCATGAGCCACAGCGCGTCCTTGCGCGTCTTGACCTCCTCAAAAGCCGCCAGGGCTTCAGCGTAGCGCGCGAGCACCCACATGGCGCAGCCCAGGCGGAAGGATACCTCGCGCTTCTTTGCCGGGTCGCGCAGGCCGGCCGCGGCCGCGGCCAGTTCGTCCGCGCCGGCCTTGAACGCCCGGAACGCGTCTGGGTCGGACCACACGGAGGCGCGCAAGGCGGGCAAATCGCCGCGCACTATGGAATTGACCGAAAAGAAGCTCTCTGCGGTCAGCGTTGACTCTACCACCGTGTCACTCCTCACACTGAATGGGGATGCCGGTCACTGGCCGGCGAAGGTGTCGTCGGAGGCCTCATTGTGCCCGAGGCAGGAGCCCTCCAGGAGCAGCGGCATGCTTGACATGTCCGCCACCCGGCCGTGCGATGATACGACCACTGTTAACCAATGCGGGGCGAAAGGGTTATGCA
>JAJRTI010000070.1 GCA_024278415.1 Planctomycetota bacterium
ACGGTCGCCACTACAAGCGGAGCGCTCCTGCGCTCCGCGTTTGTAGTAGGCCCGTGAGGGCCTTCCGCTCGGGTGGCGAATCGCCAGCGGCGCAGAGGGCGCCCTGACGGTCGCCACTACAAGCGGAGCGCTCCTGCGCTCTCATCTCGGCGGCGCCGCGTTCGACACCTCCGCCATGCATGATGTTAGGCGCGAGGCCTCGGCCCATTGGGGTTTTGCAAGTCGCTCAACACACTCGTAAGAGCGTCTCTGCCCGGCGACGTGGAGGGCCCAGAGCGGAACGCACTGACGTGCGTGCTACCAGCGGGCTCCGTGCATTTCGCGACAGAGACTAATGAGGATGCTCCCAGAGCAGATCTTCGGAGGGATACATGATGCCAAGACCCAGAAGAACCTTAGGATGGGGTGGAATCCCAGTGTTTATCGGCGGCATGGCGCTGCTCATGGGGGTTGCCCAGATCGGTTTCCGCCTGAGCCACGACGCGCAACGAAGGAACCTGGAGCGAGACGGAACGCTGGTCGAAGCCGTGATCAAGGAAAAGGAGAAGGTCTCGCAAAGCCGCCACAAAGGCCAAGCTCCTTCCAAGTTGACGGAAACTCTGTGGATCCGATATCTGCCCAAGGGAGCTGAGGACACGAAGGACAACCTCGTGTGGGAATCGGTGTCCCAACGCGACTTCGACAAGTTCAAGCAGGGGCAGCCGATTCATGCCTGGATGCTTGGCGACGAGCACTACATCCGGGAGCGATCGGGCTTCCACTCCGATGTGCCCGACTGGGTTTTCCTGCTCGTCGGCGTGTTGCTCATTGTCGGCGGAATATCGATGAGGCGAATTGGCAGGGAAGCGGGCGGGACGCAACCATGAAGGCGGGAAGTCCCAGAGGCCCGCTGTTGGGCCCAGTGCTTGTGTTCCTGTTGATGCTGCCGGTCTCCTTCTTTCTCGCGGTGACCTTCGCCATCGGGCATGCGCGGCTCGTGCCCTACGTGTCCGTGTGGGTCGACCGGCTCGCTTTCGTCCTCGTGCTGTTCGGCCTTCCTGCTGCCGTCGCGCTCCTCGCCCGCAAATGCTTGCGCGTCAAAGCCGGTCAGCCCGCGGAGGCGCCTCTCAGGTGGCAAGATGTCGTCGCCGCAGTGGAGCGATCCTTCCCCGCCAGCCAGCAAAGGAACGTCATGGCGGAGCTGGAACGCTACCGCGCGGAAGCCCGCGAAAAGGAGCGGAACAGGGTATGCTTGGCCGTCGTCGAGTTGAGCGGCGGGAGCCTCCATGAGGTTTCCGGACAGTTGGACGCGGCCAAGCGCGGCTACCGTGATGTTCTCATGCGGGCTGAGCAGAAGAGGGACGCATCGGGCGGCCAGTAATGCGGGGGCATCGGGGCCTCCCTCACGGTTGGATGTGGGCTGTGGCCGAAGCCGCCCGCCGCACGGCGGACTTTGGGAGGCCCGGCAAAGTGGCTCCTAGCGCGGCCGTTGGCCGCAACCCAATGGGCAGATGGGTCCCACGGATGGCAGGGCGCACCCACGGATGCAGAGGCACACATCAGCGGATACCACAGGCTTGCCCTGTGGTTGCTCCTGTTGGCCATCTACAACGAGCACACAAGGCCTCTGGAGTGCTACGGGCTTGTCCCGTGGAGTCTCACGCTGGCGTGGCAGGCCACCTAACGATCCACAGGGCCAGCCAGCGGCATTCGCGGTATCTCTTGGCCTCGCGGGGTAGATGAGTCGCCCCTCGTGTCGTGTCATGGCTGAGGTGTCGAACACGGACGCGCCGCAGCGCGACCGTGGGGGCGACCCGCTCGTAGTGGCGACCGTCAGGGCGCCCTCTGCTCCGATGGCGAATCGGCGCCCGAACGGAAGGCCCTGACGGGCCTACTACAAGCGCCACATCGCCCGCTTGCGGCCGCGTCGTGTGCCTCCTCCACCCCCGCTGCCGCGCACGCCAGAGCAGTCCTCGTGCGCCGTGCGTCGGACACCGTGACGAGGACTGCGCCGCGAGCGGTGCGACAGCACAGGCATGACAAGTGGAGTTTTGCAAGTGGCTCTTCTGCTGGAATACAGACGACTTCGGCCGCCAGGCACACCGAGCGCGCGGCTTCGGCCATGGCTTGGGGCCCCTCGCCCCTTTGGCACACTTCGCGGACGCGGCGGCGCTCGCCCAAAAATGTCGGCCCCCTGTGGTAGAGTGTTGTGCGCAGCGGGGACACCTTGGCCAAGGTTTCGTGCAACGACGCGGCCAAGAGACTTCCCAAGAACACTTCAGAGCGACAGCCCATATCGCTCTGGTGTGGTTAGATGTGCTTTGCAGCCCGTTGTGATTGAAAGCGAGGAGGTTTACCGATGCCAATGGTGGATGTGTCTTTTAGGCTCGCGGGGGACAAGATCCCCGCGGATCACGGCTATGCTTTATTGGGCGCAGTTTCGCGCGTCCTCTCGTCGGTTCACGGCGATAGCCGCGTGGGGATCCACCCGATACGCGGCAGGCTTATCGGAGGGCGCATGCTCGCGCTGACGGAGCGCAGCCGACTCACATTCCGGCTCGATGCCGAGCGTATTGCTGAGTTTTTGCCCATCGCAGGGAAGGGACTCGACCTCGACGGCCACACCATCCGGGTGGGCGTCCCTGAGACGCGAGCGCTTGTGCCCGCCGCGCGGCTGTACAGCCGACTCGTGGTAATCAAGGGGTTCATGGAGCCGGATCCCTTCTTGGAGGCCGTTCGCCGGCAACTCACCTCCATGGACGTGACGGGCGAGCCGCACCTCATCGAGCAGCCCGAGGTCGCCGATGCGAACCGCGGGCGGGCCGGGGGCAGTCATTCGGCCCACCTGCGCCGGACGGTCCGCATACGCGACAAGGAGATCGTGGGGTTTGCTGTGGGCGTTGAGGCCCTGACCGCTGCGGAGTCGATTCGCGTTCAGGAACGCGGTGTCGGAGGACGTCGTCGGTTTGGTTGTGGGGTCTTTGTGGCAGAGAGGAGATGAAGATATGCCGGGCGATACGCTTCTGCTGGCGAAGCAATGGCGCGGACAAGGCGAATGTCCAGCCGAAGTCACCCTCGTTGGCCACACAGAACGGGTGGTTCAGAGCTTCGGACGCATCTTCGGGTCGCAAACGAAACCCACGAGGCTATCGAGAGAATGGCTGCGGTTCTTTAGGTTGCCCGGGAGTGCGTTTCAGTCCTTCTGTGCTAACGGGATTCTCGCGTGTCACATGCACGATATTGGCAAAGCGAATACCGGTTTCCAAGGCGCAGTCCGTGGCAAAAGCGTGGGCGCGCAGGTTATCCGACATGAGCACTTGAGCGGGATCATTCTGGCGACGATGGAGGTACATATGAAGACGCTTCGTGAGTTGGACGTGAAGGACTCTTGGCCGGCCGACCGGCCGGGCTACACCATCGTGTGAGCCCAATCAAGTACCCGCACATGGTGACGCTTTCCGGCCGCCACCTGGCCCCAAGTCCATGCGGCGCCGAGGTTTCGCGAGCGTTTGCCCTCGCGATGGTGCTTGAATCTCGCACAACGCTTTGCACGCCGATCATTGGGAAAGACTTAGGACGGCTTTGATATGGGCCATTTCGCCCAAAGTTGTGGAGAGAACGCGATGTGTACGCGAATCATGATGGTGCTTGAAAAGGCCCCCTCCAAGTGCTTGGCAGACGGGCACTTGGAGGGGGTGCCGTGATCCTTCCTCTGATGCCGAAAGGCGTTGAGCACTCGCCGTTCGAGCCGGAGCTGTTGTCGGCCCTCATCCCAACCCCTCCCCCAGCGGGGGAAGGGCTCCCTGGGGGGGAGTTGCAAAGGCCGCGCGTTTTCGCGACGCTGACACGGCGACGCGTGCATAGACGCCCCGCATCCTGGCGGATGCGGCTGCCGGCACGCTCAAAACGTCGCACAACGTCGCGCCGAAGTCCGCGCGGCTCGCGCAAGCATTGGAGCCACCTACCATGATCTACCGTGAACTCGGCCGAACCGGCATCCAGGTCTCTATCGTCGCGTTCGGAGGCATGCGGTTCTTCGAGAAGGACGAAGAGGCCGCGGTCGCGACCGTGCGCCAGTGCGTGGACCTGGGCGTCAACTTCTTCGAGACCGGCAGCTACGGCGACGGCGTGAGCGAGGTCATGCTCGGCCGCGCGCTCAAGGGCTACGCGCCGCGGGACCAGATCGTGCTCGCGAACAAGGCGCACGCGTCCTCCTTGCCGAGCGGCGACGACGTGCGCCGGCGCCTGGAGGAGGCGCTGGAGCGCGAGCAGACGGACTACTTCGACCTGTTCAGCTTCTGGGGCACGAACACGCCAGAAATGTTCGAAAACGTGATGGCGCCGGGCGGCCCGCTCGACGCGGTCGAGCAGGCGAAGGAGGAGGGTCTGGTGCGCGCAATCGGCCTCACGACCCACGCGCGGCCAGAGTGGATCCTCGACTTCGCGCAGCGCCGCCATTGGGACGCGATCACGCTCAAGGAGCACATGCTCTACTCGCGGCAGCAGGACGTCATCCACGCGCTGGGAGCGATGGGCACGGGCGTCATTGTCATGTCTCCGCTGGCCGGCGGGGTCGCGTGCTCGCCCGGGCCGGACATCGCGGCGGAGCTGGACAAGGCCGGCACGACCGCGGCCGTGCTCGGCCTGCGGTTCCTCGTGTCCAACCCGAACGTGACCGCGGCCATATCCGGCATGACATCCCCGGAGGAGGTGGCGGAGAACGTGCGGGCGGGCGAGACCGGCGGCCCGCTCACGGACGAGGAGCAGCGCGTCCTGGGGTTCATCCAGGAGCGCACGAAGGGCTTGGGCGGCAAGTTCTGCACGAGTTGCGGGTACTGCATGCCCTGCCCGGAGGAGGTGAACATCCCCGGCATCTTCCGCCTATGGAACCTCATGCGGGGCTACGGCAGCGAGGGCTACAGCAAGCTCGAATACCAGAAGCTTCGCGAGGAGCGCCACTGGGCCGATTTCCCCGGCAAGTCCGCGTTGGAGTGTGTGGAGTGCGGCACGTGCGAGGAGAAGTGCCCGGAGAATCTGGAGATCATCGCGGACCTCAAGCAGGCCCACGCGGACCTGACCGCGAACTGGGAGGACTAAGTGCGACATTCCGCGAATCCGTGGAAGGATCGCCGATAGGCCGCTCCCTGCCAGGTTCGGCGGGAAGCGTGGAAGAATGGAATGATGAAATGGCTGTCGTATAGGTCAGGGCATTCCACGATTCCACCATTCCGTCATTCCACCCTCGCGGACACACCGCCGCCTTGGAAGTAGCTAAGGCGGCGAAGCCTATGCGAACTCAAGCAATGGTGTTCTAAGCCATGGCGAGGCAGAAGCTGCTTTTCGGCGACGATCCCAATCCGCCGGCCCCGCACGTGGCCTGGGGCGAGGGCCGGGCGCGAGACGTGAAAGCGCGCAAGCGCAAGGGCCAGTTCTTCACGCCGCCTGAGGTGGTGGACTTCATGTTCCAGCTTGCCGGCGCGCGGGAAGGCTGGTCCGCTATTGATCCCGCGTGCGGCGATGGCGCGTTCCTGCGCGGCGCGGTCGAAGCGGGGTGCCGGCCGGTGGTGGGCGTGGACTTGGACGCGGCCGCGCTGGGTGAAGCGGAAGGGCAGCTTGGGGAGGCCGCGGCCCTGTTGGAGCAGGATGGGCTGCTGCCCTTGCCGGCCGATGAACGGCTGGGGCCTCTGGCTCGCGGCGGTTTCGACCTGGCCATCGGCAACCCGCCATTCGCGGCGCTGCGCGAGCGCGTGTGCGACGCGAACGTGCTTTCTCGCTTTGAGCTGGGCCATCGCCCGGATGGGAGATTGCACAGCAAGCAGGTGCTCGAGGTGCTCTTCGTCGAGCGGTTCATCCAGCTTGCGCGGCCTGGCGGCCGGGTGTGCATCATCGTGCCCGACGGCATCCTCGCGAATACGCGCATGCGCCAGGTGCGAGAGTTCGTGCTTCGCGCGACGACCGTGCTCGCAGTGGTGGGGCTGCCGCGGAACACCTTCCGCGCCGCGTCGACGCAAGCGAAGACGTCGGTGTTGCTGTTAGAGAAGAGGGCGCTCGTCCGGGAACACGACGTCGGGCGCGGAGCGCTCTTGGTTCATGTCCCCGGCTCGGCCGGAGAGGGCGAGGACGCGTTCGTCGCGTCGGTTGAGTCGCTCGACGAGTTGCCCCGCGTGTTGGCACACCTGCCCGCCCGCCGGTCGTGAGAAACGCTCGGCGCGCTAGGCGTGTTCCGAAGCCCTCTGTGCCTTTCCGTTTCCAAGCATGCCATCGAGAGAGACGGAGGGCCATCGTCGCTGCTGTCCGGTCACCGGGTTTGGCTCATATATGACTGGCGGGCGCGGGGCAGGGCTAGTGCCATCGGACCGCGCAACGCCGAGCCTCGTCGATCATGGCGTGCAGGTTCTCTTCCGGTGTCTCCCGGCCGACTTGGTCGCCAGTGCCGACAATGACGCGCGGGTTTCCGGCAAAGGCGTCCATGACTTCGCGCACTTCCCGGCGCACGTCCTGCGGCGCGCCGCGAACGAGCGTATCGACAGTGTGGACGTTGCCGTTCATAGTCGTGCGGCCGCGCAGCAGCTTCTCCACGGTTCGCAGTCCCTCCGGGCCGGCAACGTCGCCTCCCGGCGGCCGCTCGAAGGGGCAGACGCAGTCGATGCCAAGATCGGCGAAATCCGCGACGGTCTCCATGCATCGGCCATGGAAGTGCAGGTGGAGGAGACGGCCCTGCCGATGCACTTCCTCGGCCACTGCGCGGATGCCCGGCTTGTCCCAGCGCCGCCACAGGGCCGGGCCGATGAGGGAATTGCAGCTCCACGAACAGCCGATGCACAGGCTCTCGATGGGCGTCCGCTCGCAGATCGCTCTGGCCGTGCGAACCAGCCGGTCCGTGTGGCGCTCCCGCAGTTCCTCCAGTTTGGGTGTGAACTCCGGCGCCGCGAAGTCGAAGACGCCCGCCTCGAACCCGCCTTCCCGTGCGCCGGCGAAGAAGTCGAAGAACGGAACACCGAGCCACGCTTCGAGCAGGAAGCTCTCGCCCACTTCTTCCCAGGCCTTGAGGAGGCCCGAGACATCCACGTCGGCAGGGTCGCCCCCGAACGCGGCGTCTTCCCATGCCGGCAGATCCCGCGAGATGTCCTTGATCGGGCGCTCCACGGCCCAACTGGGCTCATCCCGGCTGAGGCGTTGGGCCGAGGTGAGTTCGCCATGCGGTGTCCGAGTGGCCGACCGGACTTCGAGCGTCGTCTCGTCGAGCCATGTTTCACTGCACGTGGTCGACACGTTTGGGTTGGGCGCGCCAGCGAACGCGACGCCCCAGCCTTCGCAACCAAACTTCTCGAAGGTTGTCTTGAGCGCCTGGTGGAAGGGGACTTCGCGCTGGAACTCGATCATGTCCACGCCGAGCACCTTCGCGGGGTAGTAGTACCACAACTCGGGCGCCACGGCGACACGGTCGCTGAAGAGGCCGCGGTAGGCATTGAGCATGCGCTGTTTGCCAGTCATGATTTGGTTTCCTCAGAGCCTAGAGGATCGGCCGCATTCCGCGCGCTGAACGCGCGGTACACGTCCAGGCATGGGCGCCAAGCGTGATCGAGATGGCCTGCGCGGCGGCTCTGTCATTTATCATCAGGCCAGCAAGTATAGGTGTTCGCATGGGAAAAGTCTTCGCAACATCTCAGCCAAATGCTACGAAGAGACGAAGTACGCATTAGTGCCTTAGCGCGAATCTCGCGACAACATGTTGTCGATGCGCTCCGTTGTGGAGTGCGCCGGCTCGACGGCGCTTTGGCTGGCAGCGCGTAGCGCTGCTTTGCATCCGCACACGCGCGATCCGTTCGCCAGCCACAGGCGAAAAGACAAGGCGGGCTTCGC
>JAJRTI010000799.1 GCA_024278415.1 Planctomycetota bacterium
CGCATCGCGCAGCGGGAACTGCTGGAGTGGCTCGTCGAGGACTACGGCTTCGACCGGTGGGAGGGCTGGCAGGTGCTGTCGCAAGTGGGCGCCATGCGCATCGGCAACGTGGTCGACCCGCTGTACACGGTCGTGGCGAAGTTCCCCAAAGAGCACCTGCCGCCGGGGACGCGATGCGCAAGCCCGTTAAGCGGGATCGCATCGTGCCCCTAGACACCGGAGAGCAGAACGCACTGACGTGCGCGCTACGAACGGCAAGACCGCCGCATCACCGATGGGCGCATCTCCTGCGCAGCCGTGGCCTCACCTCACCATCAGCAGCACCCCATCCTGCGCGGGCACGGCCACCCGCTCCCCCACGGGCTGCCCATTGTTCACGTCTGGCGCTTGCTGGCCGGCGAAGCGGCGGTACTGGCGGCCCGCGCCGACCTTGGTGAGGTCGAAGGTGTAGGGGCTCGTGGCTGAGCCATTGGCCAGCGCGAGGCCATGCTCGAAGCGCCGGGCAAAGACTTCCGCGCAACCCTCGCGCAGGCGCAGGCCGGCGATGCGCACCGGGCCAGTTTCGCAGCCCACCATGAACGCCACGCGACCGCGCCCGCGCGCCGGCGCGTGCAGCGTCAGCGCAACCTCGCGCGCGTCGGTCCCCGCGAGCACCGACTGCATCGTGCCGGTGCGGTCGCCACACACGAGCGCAACGCTCACCGGGCGCATCACGTTGGCGAAGCGCTTGCCCTCGCGCGCGTCGATCTGCGGGTCGGCCCACACCCGGAACTCGACGCAATACTCGCGGCCCGGCTCGAGCGGCGGGATCGTCTCCGGCGAGAGCAGGATCACGCGCCGCGCGGCCGGTATCCTCCCGGTTCGCGGCAGGCCGGCCGTGTCGATGGACACGACGTTCGCCTCGATCCACTCGCCTCTCGCACGCGGGCCGGCGGCCTTCGTGCGCGCGTCGTTCACGGCCAGAGCCCAGCCCTCGGCCGACGCACCGCGCGGCAACAGGTCGGGCCCGAGGTGGTCGGTCATGCGCATCGCGTCGCTCGTGGGCAACCCGAGCCAGTTGAACCGGCCCTCGCGGCCGGCGTGGTACTCGTCCCACGGGTACTCGATGATCTCCTGGCACTCCATGATGCCCCACACGTCGCGCTTGGAGCCGGCGCGGTACGTGTAGATGCCCTCACCCATGCAGGCCGCGGCGATGCTGAAGCGCACGAACCCGTCGGAGTGGAACTTGCCGCGGCTCTTCTCCTGGGTCCAGTCCCGTTCGAGGTACGTGTCGCAGCCGAAACGGCCCTGCACGTACGAGCACGACGGCGGCTTCGACTTGGCCGACCAGACGCGGTAGAGGTCGACTCCTTCAGGCAGCAGGCGCGTGCCGCCGAAGCTGGGAAACTCCTCGTTCTCTGACCCGTTGAGCACGGATGGATCCCGCGGGCCCCACACGTTGCTCGCGTCCGCGAGGATAAGGCCGTCGCCGAGCCCTTCCCACTCGTCGCCGCCTTCGCGCAGCGTGCGGAAGAAGTCGTAGAGCCCGAGCGTCCAGTAGTTGATCCCGCCGAACTCGCACCCATCCACCACGCCATCGTTGTTGCAGTCGCTCATCGGGCTCTCGTGGAGCCCGTCGAACTGGAACCCGTCCGGGTGCGGCTCGGTTGCGGCGATGCGCTTGCGCCACAGCCGGGCAAAATGCCGCGCCCACCACTCGCGAGCGTTCAGCCCGGTCTGGGGATCGCGGGGGCAGAACTTCGTCAAGTTCGGCACCCACGTCTTGATGAGCGGGCCCTTGCCCAAGCGGTAGATGCTGCCCACGCTCGGCGCGACGTACGCCTGCCCGGCGCGGAACGTCCACCACTCGCCCACGGCCTCGCGCGGCCAGCGCCGGAGCGTGATCGTCTTCTTCCCCTCGTCGACACTCACGACCGACGCGTACTCGCTATGGAGCCAATCGGCCTTGCCATCGACCCGGCGATAGACGAGCACGTCGCGGAATTCTTTGCGCCCGTAGCGCCGATGCGTGAACCACTTCGTCTCCGGCGCGGCGACCTCGACCGTCTCCGCGTCCGCGGGCCAGTCTCGGTCGAGCGTCGCGCCGGGGCCGAGGAGCCAGTAACCGCGGAACTTGGGCATGGGGAAGATGACCGGATCGAACTTCAGTCCCTCCTTGACCGCGAACTCGCGCGGCACCACGTGCCAACTCCCCCAGATGCCGTTCAGCTCGTCGTTGACCTGCATGAGCACAAGCGTGTCCGGGTAGCGCTGCTTGTACTCGATCGCGGCCGGGATTTTCTCGCCGATGAAATCCACGAGCAGTGCAGTGTCGTGCTCGAGGTAGCGCACGCTCAGCGGGAAGAGATGCCGAAAGTCCATGGCCCGCGGGTAGCCTGCGCGCTGCCACACGCGGGCGCGGGCGATCGCCTTCGACGCAGCGATGGGATCGCGGGCGAACGCGATCGGCCGCGTGCGCGACGCGTGGCTCACGCGTTGATACGTCACGTCGGCTCGGACGTTGCCTGTGAGCGGCTTCGCGGCGGACACGCTCCACGCGACCTCCCGAATCTCGTCGAACGCGAGCGCCGGCAGCGCGGCTTCCGCGGCCCCGGCCACGGCAATGCCGTCCGACGCGCTCAGCGTCACGGCCACGCCCTGCGCGTCGCGGCCGAAGTTGCGGATCCACGCCTTGATTTCAACCGGCTGGCCGAGCGCGTTGATGCGGCGCTCTGGCGAGAGCGACATGACGCGCAGGTCGGCCGGTGCATACGTGGACTTGCCCAGGCGGATCGCGTCGATGCGCACCTGCGCGTCCCGCGCTCCTTCGATGCGGAAGCCCATCGCGTCGATGACGCCCGACCAGGGCGGCTGCTGCGCGCAGCGGAGCGTGTACCAGCGCATCTTGCCGTCGGGGATGAGGCGGAACGGCACGTCCTTGCACAGCCTCCCACCCGCGAAGACCATGACGCCGCGCGCACCGCTCGTGGCCGCCATGCGCACGCTGCACACCGGGTGCTGCTCCGCGTCGATCGCAAGGCCGCGCACGCGGAGCATCGACTCGTCCGAGCGCATTGTCACGCAAAGCGCGCCGTCTTGGATAGTGACGGCCGCGTCGCCCTCCCAGCCCTCGGCCGTTTCGTCGAACTCAAAGCGCGGGTTCGTGCGCGTCTGTTTCGCCGGCGGCCCATCGAGGCCGTAGACGATGCGCGAGATCTTCGCGTACGGGAACGCCCGCGGGTGGACGCGCACTTCGTCGATGAGCCCTCGGAAGCCGGCCAGGCCTTGGCCCGGCACAGGCCCGCCGATGTGAAGCGGCGAGTCGGTGGCCGCGACTCGGCCCGGCCGCGGCGCTTGGCTGCTGAGGCGATTCACCCAGATGTAGATCGCCTTGCGGCTCCACACGGCCACGATGTGCTGCCACTTGCCGGGCACGACCTGTGGCCCGCGAGCCCGCGGCTCCCACCGGCCGTCGTCGGTCTTTACGTACATCGAGATCGTGCCGCCGGCCTGCGCGGGGTCGACGCGCAGCATGTACTCGCCGGGCTTGGTCATGATGTTCATGCTCGACCCGGGCCCCACGTCGGGCTTGATCCAGCATTCAAGCGTGAAGCCTCGCGCCGCGCCGATGTCGGGCGAATGCGGCACCACCATGCCGGCCGTGCCGTCGAGCTTCAACGCCTGCCCCACGCGGCCCGGCGCGCGGGCACATCCTGGGGCCTCCCCGGCCGCGTCGAATGACCAAGACGCGGCAAAAGCAGGCGCGGCGGGCAACAGTGCACAGGCGGTGAGCAAGTAGGCTGGGAGACGTGGCATGGGGTGCTTCTCTCGCGTAGTCCGATGGGGTGGCCCACGTGGAACGCTACGGCGCGCGTGGGGAGATCGTGAAAGGGGCTCCAGGCGGCAAGCGGGGTGTAGCGGCGCGGGTGAGTTGGCATCACGCGGCTGAGGGCGGCGTGGAGGTCCGCGGCCGAGCCGTGCTCTGCGGACATCTGCGGGAATCGGACGCGCCCTTCGGCTTCACACTCACCCGCCACGCGGCGTGAAAACCAGCGTTCGCATGTCAAACGGCCGCAGCTTCAGGCGCACGGTTAGCGCATCGCCCTCGATGCGCGCATCCGCGGCGCGGTAGAGCGCGGCGTCGAAGACGTGGCGCGAGGGGGCGTGCTTGCGCGGGATGCGCAGCGTCACGTCCCGCGGCTGGCCGGCGTCGTTCACTACCGCAAGCCGGCCGCCGAACCACTTGATCCACAGGCGCTCGTCCACGGGCTTGGCCTCGACTTGGCCCTCGAAATCACGCGGGGCCACGGCCGGCAGCGCGCGGAACGCGCGGGTGAACTCGCGGATCTCGAACTCGCGGCCGATGCTCGCGCGGAACCAGTTGAAGAAGGTCAGGTCGTGCGGGTTGAGCGTGCGCATGGCGTACGTGATCGGCTCGAAGAAGTTGCGGCCCACCGGCGAGCCCGGGCCCACGCGGAAACCCCAGGGATGGAACGGCAGCTCCCAGTAGTTGAAGTACAGCTCCACGTGCCGCGGCTCCTTGGACCGGAACAGCGCCGGCTGCCGCGGGTCGTAGAACCACGATTTCCACCACGGCCGGCCGAAGTAGCGGTCCGAGTTGATGCGGATGAAGTCGTCCATGTACACGCCCGACTCTCCGGCGAACAGCGCGGGGTCGTACCCGGTGTAACGATAGATCTCACGGATCGGCACTTTCTTGGTCCAGAACTCCTCCCGCGGCATGATGCGCACGCTCAGTTCGAGCGTCTTGCCGCGCGCTTGGGCCATGTCCCGGATATGCATCACGAACGCGTGCCAACTCTTGCAGCGCCACGCGACCCACGGCTCCCACGCATTGGCCTGGAGCCAGTCGAAGCGCTGCTTCGGCGTGTCGACGCCGTCGGGCAGGCGCGTGCCCGTGTCCTTGGCGAACTGCTCCACGTCCCATTGGCTGTACCCCGTGTGCGACGTGGGCGCGCGGCGGTTCCAGTAGAGCCCGCCGATGGACGTGTCGAAGCCCACCGACGGCACGTTGTCGTAGCCCTTGCAGGCATCGAGGAACGCCTCGATCGAGTCGAACACGACCTTCTGCACCGGCGGCCGCAGTGGATCGGGGATGGGCCCCTCGCGGCCGAATGACTGGATCTTGCCGTCCGCGCCGCGCTGGAAGTTGTCTTCGTCGCCCTCAAGGAGTTTGTGATACGAATGCAGATACATCACGCGCGGCACGACCTGGAAACCGGCCTCCTGCATGATCGGCAGCGCCTCCGCGAAGATGTCAAAGTTCTCGGAGTGCTCGAACTTGTCCGTCTTGAACAGCGCGCGCGCGCTCAAGAGGAACGGCCGGAACTCGAAGCGGTTCAGGCCCATGAACCGCATGTAGTCCACGAACAGACGCAACGTGGAAGCACGCGACTCCACGCTGCCGGCCGTGAAGCCGTACTTCTCGAAGATGTTCTGCACGGCCGGGAAGAAGATCGACGCGGTGCGCTGCGGCTGGCCCTTGGGCAGGAGCAGCGGGTTCTCGTAGTCGGCTAACGGGCTGGCGAACTCTCCCCCGCGCGCGGCCATCTCGTAGACCCAGATGCGCGAGACCGCGGCTGGCTTGGCGTCCGGCCAGCGCCGCCGCGCCGTGCCGGTGATGAGCACGTCGACCGCGTCGGTCTTGGGGAAGATCATGAACGCTTGCCGGAACGGCTTGCCGTCGGTGGGATATTCGCGGCCGGTGTACGTGACGCCCAGGTTAATCACCTCGCGCCGGCCCACGCCTGAGGACAGGAGGTGCGCGGCCGGCGTGCTGTCGCGCGGGTGATCGATGGCCACCTCCAAGTAGCGTTCCCCGTCGTTGATCGACTCGACCACGACCAGGTGCGGCGTGGGGCGCGGCATGCACTTGAGCCGGTAGGCGAACCCTGCCAGCGCCTTGTGCTCGCGTTTCCTGCGCAGGATCGTCTGCGTGACCTGGGCCTGAGGCCCGACGCAGCGGAACTTCAAGCCCGGCGCCAGCTCCTCGACCGTCGCGGGCGCGTTCTCCCAATAGCCGTGGCCGGTCTGCGTGCAATCGACTTCGTCCACGAGCCGGCACCAAACGGCATCCGGGTTGGTCTTGGCCTCCCGTCTGGCCTCGTCTCCGGTGAGGAAGCGTCCGTTAGCAAGCAGGCCGATGCCCTCGCCGCGCGGTTGCGCCTGCGGGCGGACGCTGCGGGCGCGAAGCAGCATGATCTCCCGCCGCGCCTTCTCTCCATCCACCTCGAACGCGCCCTCGACTCGGGCGGCCAACACGCGTTTGCCGGGCGAGGGGTAGAGGTACGCCGGCGCCGCGGCGCGTAGGGCCACGCTCCTGGCGCCCGCCGGGATGGGCCGCGTCGCGAGGGTCAGGTCGCCCAGCATGAGAGCGGCGTGGTAATCGTCGGCCAGCTTCCCGCCTGCGTCGAACGCGAGCTTGGCCTCGAACGGCTCGCCGACCACGATCTGCTTCGGCGCGGTGAGCGACAGGTAGCGCACGCGCTGGAGCGGCTTGCCGTCCATGACGCGGCGCACCTGCGCGGCGGTCAGC
>JAJRTI010000800.1 GCA_024278415.1 Planctomycetota bacterium
AAACGTAACGCATGAGCGCCGCCACGCCGATGAGCGCGCCCAGCACAAACAGCTCCCACCGCCGGCCCCGGCCTTCGACACGATGGCGCAGCACACGCGCCGCCATGTAGAACACGCCGGCCATGGCAAGCGTTCCCGGCGCGTGGCTGAGTCCGTTGCAGGCGTAGTAGTGCAACGGCCCGCCGAAGAACGTGAGCAGCGCCACACCCGCGGCGGTGACCGGCTTGGCGCCCATCTCCATGAGCGTGGCGTACACGAGCAGCATCGCGGCCACGGCCCACAGGTTGTGCGTCAGCGAAATCGCCAACGCCAGCGCGATCGTGCGCGAATCGATGGCCGAGTACGGGAGCCGCGTGAACGTCATCTGCGGGCGCCACACCTTCGTCACGAGCCGGCCCAGCGCGTAGAACGGCGCATCGATCAGCGCCGGGCCGACCGCCTCGTGCGTGACCCAGCGCTGCGTCTTCTCGACCCACATGTAAGGCTCGGCAGGGTAGCCCTTGGGGAACTTGATGCGATTGTTCGTGAGGTCGAGGTCGCGGTCGAGCACGAGCGACTCGACGTTGGCGAAGTAGCTCCACCCGTCCGCCCCGCCAACCCCGGCCTCGAACACGAAGCAATGCAGCAGGATCGGGAGCACCACCATGAGCGCACACGCCACCTTGAGCCGGCGCGGGGAGACGCCCGACGGATCAAGCGACGAGGTGGGAGTGTTCGGCATGGGCGGCGGCACGTTCGGGCAACTGGAGTTCATCCCCTATCGGCAAGACGACACCCCAGCAGCCCCGTTTCACTTGGATGGCAGGTGGGAAGCAACAAGAAGGTCACATTATAGCACTGGGTCCGGGACCGCGCAACGGCCACGCGCGCGGCCGTTGCGGGCGGGCAGACAGGGAAATCCTACCCCATCGCTCTTGTCCCAGCCGGGCACGCGAGGGGCTACAGAACTGTCCCCAGGAATAGCGCCTGATTCCCGGAGGGCAATATCGCGGGGCTACTTAGTGCCTCATCCATCCGGAACTGTCACAAAAACCAAGAAGCTGCTTGCCCGGAGCGGATCCCGAAGCCTCGGGACCGTCCGTCGGAACGCGAAGGCGTTCCGCTCCCGGGTTGCGGGCAAAGCCCGCCTTGTGACAGGCGGGATGTGAAAGAGGTGATCCGCCCGTGAGAGTTGGGGCGCCAACCCCCGCGCGCCTATCGTGCTCACGCCAGCGAGCGCTCTGACGCCCACACCCCCCGGCGGAGGCTCACTGACGTGACCACTATAGGCGGGGAGCGTGGGGAAACACCTGGAGGTGTCAACCTTGACGCCGCGCGGCGCGCACTGCTATGCTAGTCCATAGAAGGGCTGACGCCCCTGGCCGCGCAACGTGGAGAATCGTCCGTATGCTCACCGAGACCTGCATCTTCTGTGGCAACACGTTCCGCGTGCCCGACGAGTTTCAGGGCAAGAAGATCAAATGCCCCCGGTGCAAGGAGCTGCTCGGCATTTCGGCACACAGCGATGCGTCGGTGGCGGCGAAGGAGGATGTGGATCCCGCGCCCACGCCCAACGTGCGGCAGATCTCGCTGGCCCGGCCATCGGCCGACGAGCCCACGGACGTGGAGACGGCCGACTTGCGGTTCGAGGGCGAGGAGTTGGTGCTCCAGACCAAACCATCGGTGGCCACGCTGGCGGTGCGCGTGGCCGCGGTGGCCGTTGCTGTAGTGGCGGCTGGCGGGGTGCTTGCGGCGCTGCCCCTGGGCCTCCCCACGGCCTACAAGATCGCCGCGGTCGTGGTCTTCGTGTTGCTCGGCGTGGGCATCGCCGCGCTGATCAGCGTCGAGTGGGCCAACACGGTCTACCTGCTAACGACCTCGCGCGTGATCAGCCGCCGCGGTGTGCTGCGCTACCGGATGAAGTCGTGCGCCCTGGAGCGCATAGGCGCGGTGGTCGTGAAGGCGGGGCCGGTCGCGCGCATCCTGGGCGTGGGCACGGTGCAGATGAGCCCCGGCGGGTGGATCGGCAAGGTCTCATGGCGGGGCGTGGACGATGCGCAGGGCGTGGCGAACCTTGTCGCCCAGCACGTGGACCATCGCCACGCGTTCCGCGTCGAGACCGAGGACACGCTGCGGGGCCAGGCTGCGCGGGCGCAGTAGAGGCAGCGCATCAGTAGCCAGTAGCCAGTAGCCAGTGACCAGTGACCAGACCGCCTAATCCGGCCGTCTCGCTTCGCTGCGACGGCCCTACAGGCGGGACTCCGAACTCCCCCTACCAGCACGTATACCCGCCGTCGATCACGAGCGTGTGGCCGGTCATGTAGCTCGACGCGTCGGACGCGAGGAAGACCGCGGGCGGGCCGAGTTCCTCCGGCTCGCCGGGGCGCTTCATAGGGATCAGGTCGATCCATACGCCGCCGTACTGGGGATCCTCGAAAAACGGCTTGGCCATCGCCGTGCCCATGTACCCCGGGGACATCGCGTTCACGCGGAGGCCGTGCTGCGCCCACTCGACCGCGAGCGACTTCGTGAGGTGCATGACCGCGGCTTTGGTCGCGTTGTAGGAGGTCTGCGCCTGGGGCCGGTTGGCGATGATGCCCGACATGGACGCGATGTTGATGATGCTGCCAGTCCGGCGCTGGATCATGTGCTTGCCCACCGCGCGGGCGCAGTAGAAAAGGCCGTTAAGGTTCACGTTCACCACTTCGAGCCAGTCTTCGTCGGTCACGTTCTCGGCCTCGCCCCACTTGACGATGCCGGCGTTGTTCATGAGCACGTCGATCTGGCCCATCTCGACCACGGCCTGCTGCACCATCGCGTCCACGTTCGCGGAGTCCGTCACGTCGGTCTGCACGAACAATGCGCGCCGGCCCTTGGCCTTGATCTCATCCACCACCTGCGGCCCGGTTTCAGGATTCATCTCTGCAATCACAATGTCCGCGCCCGCATCCGCGAACGCGTGGCAGAACACCTTGCCCAGTCCCTGCCCGCCGCCGGTGACGACGGCGACTTTGCCTTCGAGCTTGAACGTGTCGAGGACCATGGGGTTGCTCCTTCCGTTCTCTATGTCGTGGTTTTCTGTCAGGGGATCTGCCTTGCGGCGAACGCGTATCCCTATCTCAGAATCCCGTTGGGATTCTCCGCTCCGCAGCCTTGACTGCCGCTGACCAGGCCGTAATCTATGCCCAGCGCCGTTGCCTGTCAAGCCAAGACCCTCCCGAAGGCTTGTAGCCTTCGGGGGGATGTCGCCCGGCCCCTTTCTCGAAGACTGGAAAACATCATGCCCACGACCAAGAAGGCCAAGCGCGTCCCGGCTCTGCCCTTCGACCACTTCTTCACCTACACGGAGGTCACCGACTTCGTCGAGAAGCTGGCGCAGGCCTGCCCCGACCTGGTGACGCTGTCATCGATCGGCGAGTCGCGCGAGGGCCGGCCGATCCACCTGCTCACGATCACCGACCCGGCGACCGGGCCGGCTGAGCAGAAGCCGGCATACCTGATCCACGGCAACATCCATGCGATCGAGTTGTCGGGCACGCACGCGGCGCTCTACACCTGCCGGCAACTCTGTGCGGACCACGGCAAGTCCGACATGCTCAAACGCGTGGCGTTCTACATTGTGCCGCGAATCAACCCCGATGGAGCGGAGTTCGCGGTCACCACGTCCGGCACGATCCGCAGCCGCACGGACCGCTCCGTGCGCGAGCCGAACACGCTTTACCAGCAGGACGTGGACGGCGACGGCCTCATCCTCACCATGCGGCAGGAGCATCCCAACGGCCAGTTCGTGGCTGATCCCAAGGACAAGCGCTTGCTCATTCGCCGCACCGCGGACAGCAAGCCGCCGTTCTACCGCACGCTGCCCGAAGGCATGATCCATGAATGGGACGGCACGGACAACATCAAGGTCGAGGGCCGGCACTTCGACTGGAACCGCAACTGGTCGTACGACTGGCAACCCGAGCCGGCTCAGGGCGGCGCGGGCGACTTCCCGTTCAGCGAGCCCGAAATGCGCGCGATGGCGGAGTTCATCTTCAGCCGCGACAACATCTTCGGCGTGCTGGGCTACCACAACGGCCCCAACGCGGTGCTGCGGCCGCCATCGACCGGTTCGGACAAGGACCTCGACGCGGCCGACGTGAAGGCCATGCAAGACCTCGCGGAGATCGGCGCCCAGCATACAAAGTTCCCGGTCATTCCCGTTGTCAAGTACCGCCGCGACTACCAGCGCGATATCAACCTGCGCGGCCACTTCCACAACTTCGGCTATCACCACCTGGGTCTGTTCGTGTTCGAGTTCGAGTTGGGCATGATCCTGAACAGCGCAGGCATGAAGACTCAGGACGACATCTTCGCGGTGAAGTCGGAGCAAGAGTACGAGGCGCTGTTCCGCAAGATGATGAAGTGGTGGGACAAGCAGAAGAAGCGCGCGCCCATCTTCCGCAAGTGGACGCAGGTCGACCACCCGCAGCTCGGCCGCGTCGAGATCGGCGGGCTGCTCAAGAAAGACCTCGCGGGGCCGACGCTCGACGACCTGAAGAACATCGCGAAGGGCACGTACAGATTCACGCTCGCGCACGCGGCCCGGCACCCGCGCGTGGTGATCGAGGAGTTGCAGGCCCAGGCCGTGGGCGGCGGCGTGTACCGCATCCGCGCCCGGGTCGCCAACCGCGGCGAGTTCCCCACGCACGTATCAAACAAGGGCCGCGGCCTGCGCCGGCTCAAGGGCGTGCGCGTCGACTTCGTGCCGGCCGATGGTGTCACGCTGCTCTCACGCGTGGGGCACCACACCTTGGGCCACCTCGCTGGCGTGACGGACGGCCGGGAGCTGGAGTGGTTCGTGTCCGCGCCGGGCAAGGCCGAGACGCTCTGTGAGCTGCGCGTGTCTGGCGGCGCCGGGGGCAACGCCGCGGCCAGCGTCGCCAAGCCGTAGTAGGCCGCCGACGCTCTCCGCTTCGGCTGCGTGCGTTCCCGGAGGCCTGTTGCGCGAGCGAGGCCGAACCCTTACCATACGCGCCCTGCATCCCCGCATCTACCGCCCTGGCCGCAAGGAGCCCGACATGTCCATGACCCCACGCGAACGCGTCCTCGCCGTGCTGAACCGCCAGAAGCCTGACCGCGTGCCCAAGACCTGGAGCTTCACGCCATCGCTCATGGAGGTCTTCAAGGAAAAAACAGGTTCGAACAACCCGGCGGAGTACTTCGGCTTCGAGCCGCGCGGCGCCGGCTTCAAGGCGACCACCCGCGAGATGGACTGGAGCAAGTACTACGACGACCTCCCCCCCGCCTCGTCCATCGACGAGTGGGGCACCGCGCGCGTCAAAGGCGATTTCTACCATTTCACCCAACGCATGTTCCCCATGACCAAGATCGCGACCGTGCAAGAGGTGCACGATTACCCATGGCCGGACATGAAGGCAGACTATCGGCACGCGCACTTGGAGGAGTCGGTGAAGAATCTCATCGACAACGATTGGCCGGTCGCGGGCGGGGTGGGCCACATCTGGGAGACCGCGTGGCAGGTGCGCGGCATGGACCGGCTCATGATGGACTTCACGGACAACCCCGACCTCGCGGCCGCGATCCTCGACCACATCACCGACCTCAAGTGCTTCGTCGCCAAACGCTGTGCGGAGGCCGGCTGCGACATGCTGCACCTCGGCGACGACGTGGGCATGCAGGACCGGCTCATGATGAGCCCGGCCATGTGGCGCCACTGGCTCAAGCCGCGGCTGGCCAAGGTCATCGCGTCGGCTCGCGCGGTCAAGCCCGGCATCCACGCGTGGTACCACAGCGACGGGTACATCGAGCAGATCATCCCCGACCTGATCGAAGTCGGCGTCACCGTGCTCAACCCGGTCCAGCCCGAGTGCATGGACCCGGCGAAACTGAAGCAACAGTACGGCGACCAGCTCGCATTCTGGGGCGCCATCGGCACGCAGACGACCATGCCCTTTGGCACGCCCGACGACGTGCGCGCCTGCGTGAAGGAGCGCATCGAGACCGTGGGCTACGACGGCGGCCTCCTCATCGCGCCCACGCACGTGCTCGAACCGGAAGTGCCATGGGAAAACGTCATGGCGCTGCACGAGGCGATCCAGGAGTACGGCAACTACGAGTAGCCGCGAGCGTGGTGTTCGGCTATGCCGACGCGAGAACCGAGGCACGATGCCACCGCCTCGCGCGGTGGTATCTCACGATTGCAGTCTACCAGACCGCCGGCCCGCCGCCTGATGCCACTGCCTTGTGCCGTGGTCCCTCTTGACTGGGCCCGAACGTCAACGTCCGGGACCCACAGGCGCGGACCTCCTGGTCCGCTGGAACCACGGCAATTCAAGCGGACGAGACGTCCGCACTGAACGGTGCTAGACGTGGACGTCCAGCACCAGGGCGATTCAAGACACAACTCGCTATCCCCCTTCCCGGAGCCACTCATGGGCATCATCGACAAGTTCAGACTCGACGGCCGCATCGCGCTGGTCACGGCCGGCGCGGGGCCGTTGTTCGGCAGCAGCATCACCCACGCCCTGGCCGAGGCCGGCGCCACGGTCATCACCGCGTCGCGCTCCCTCGAACGCAACGTCGAGTTCGCAGAACAACTCCGGCAACAAGGCCACGACGCGCACGGCATGCAGTTCGACATCAGCGACCCGGACTCGATCCAGAAGCTTCACGACCAGATCATCAGCCAACTCGGCCGGCTCGACGTGCTCGTGAACAGCGCGCTCGTGCGGAACGCGACCGCGGGCGGCTTCGAGGAGCAGACGCCTGAGGCGTGGCTCAAGTCCGCGCAAGGCGACATGGCTGGGCTCTACGCGATCTGCAAGGCCTTCATCCCGGACATGGCCGCGCAAGGCCGCGGCTCGATCATCAACATATCGAGCATCTACGGCGTGGTGGCCAACGACCCCACGATCTACGAGGGCACGGACATGAAGCAGCCGCCGAGCTACAACTTCGTCAAGGCCGGCATGATCAACTTCACGCGCTACCTCGCCGCCTACTACGGCAAGCCAGGCGTGCGCGCAAACTGCATCAGCCCCGGCGGCTACTTCAACGACCAACCCAAGCCGTTCGTCGACGCGTACTGCAAGCGCGTGCCCATCGGCCGCATGCTCGGCAACGACGACATCCAGGGCGCGGTCGTGTTCCTCGCGTCTGACGCGTCCGCATACGTGACCGGCGCCAACCTCATGGTGGATGGCGGCTGGACCGCGATCTAGGCATCCGAGATTCCTCCCCATGGCCCGTTACGTCATCGGCGTTGATGCAGGCGGCACCACCACGCGCGCAGTCGCGGTGGACGAAACCGGGAGCGTCATCGCGGAGGCCACGGCCGGGCCGGGCAACCCCCTCACTGTGGGCTTCCACGCCGCGGCGGACGCCGTCGCGGAGTGCGCGGAAGGCGTCAGGCAAGACGCCGCGCCTGCGCTCACATGCATCGGCATGGCTGGCATCGCGCGCGAGTGGGAGCGCGATAGCATCGTTGAGGCCCTGATCGCTCGCGGCTTGCCGAGCCGCGGCTGGGAGCACGATGTTGCGCGGCTCCTCGCGGGCCAGCCCTTGCCGGGCATCGCCGAGGTGCTGCTCGACCATGATGCGATGATCGCGCTCGCCGCGTGCACCGGCTGCCGGCCGGGCGTGGTGCTCATCGCTGGCACGGGATCGATCGCGTTCGGCGTAGACGACCGCGGGGAACGCCTGCGCGCGGGCGGATGGGGCCACACGTTCGACGACCTGGGCAGCGCGCACTGGATCGGCCGAGAGATGCTCGCGGCCGTGTTCCAGGCCCACGACGGACGAGCCGCGCCAACCACCCTGGCCGATCGCGCCTGCCAGGCGCTCGATACACCGGATGTGCCAACCCTCACGACGCGCGTGCACACGAGCGACAACCCAAAGTCCACGGTCGCATCGCTCGCGCCCCTGTGCGGGCAAGCCGCGGCCGAGGGCGACGCGGCCGCGGCGCGCATCATCGACGCGGCTGCGGCCGAGCTTGTGCGCATGGTCCAAGCCGTGCTGGCGGGGGGGAGCTTCGCCGCTGTACGCGTCCCAGTGGGGCTGCAAGGCGGCGCCTTCGCGAACGTGGAGGGTTTGCGAGACGCAGTGGCCGCCAGGTTCCGGGGACACGAAGTCGGACGCTGCGCGTCCTTGGTTCATGTCCCCGACGCGCCTGCCCCGGTCATGGGTGCGGCCATGCTCGCGGCGAAGGCGCTGGGCGGTCTGGAGACATGATGCGATGCGCGTCGCCGCACGCGCCAGCATGCGGGCCACCCGACCAGTGGCTCACAGACGCCCGCCTTTCCAAAATCGGAACGGTAAGGCGTTCCGCTCCCGGGTGAAGCCCGCCATGTTTCATGTCCCCAGCGCGGTCGCGGCCGGAGACCGCTTCGATCCGTAGTAGCGGTTGGCCATGAACGCCTCGGCCACCATGAGCACGATCAGCGCCAGCAGCACGAGGGGAAACACCTCGCGGCCCACGCGCGTCTGCTGCACCGCGAGCTTCAACCCCTTGGCGTCGCGCGCGATCTGCGGCTTCGCGCTGGGGAACAGCTCCCGGGCCTCCTTGCCGGTCAGCCGGCGCAAGTCCGACTCCGCGGGGTCGAGGTTGGCCGCGAAGGCCAGCACCGTCTTGCGGCCCGCGTTGTCCAGAACCCATCGGTAGTGGCCGCGCGCAAGCGTATCTCCGAACTGTGCGCTCAGCGTCTTGCTATCAATCGGCACCTTGCGCAGGCGCTTGTTTCCCGGCATTTGAATCCGGAGGCGCGCTTGGAGCTGATCGGGCCGCACTCGGATCACCGCGGGTTGCCCCACAATCACATCCCGCGTCCCCACGCGGATGCGGAGCACGTATTGCACGAGTTCGTGCACGAGCGGCGCGAAGCACGGGCGCTTGGGCAGGTCGCCCCACTCCGCGTCCGCCGGCACACCCACCCACACGACCGTGCCGGCCTGGTAGGGCTTGGCCATGATGCCCGGGCCGCCGTCGATCAGGATCGGCACGCTCGTAGTCCCATGCCGCGGCATGACCGTGGCCGCAAAGTAGCGCGTGAACGCCGCGGCCGTGAGGTCGCCGTTGCGGCCGTCCTGAAACGCGGCCGCGAGGGGATGCGCGAGGTCCGCGAGCGCGAAGTGCGCCGGCTGGTCTGGGGTGATGGCGGCCCCCAGCCGGCCCGGCATGAGCGCGGCCGGGGTGCCGGTGTTGTACGCCTGGGCGGAGACGCGGTCGCCGGCAAACACGATGAGGCCCTTGCCCGCGGCCACGCGCTGGCCGATCGCGCGCCACCCCGCGGGGGGCAGCCCGGCCACGTTGCACAGGATGGCCACGTCCCAATCGCCTGGCGCCTTCGCCAGATCGCCGATCGTGCAAGTGACGACGTCGACCTTCGGCCCGCGGCGCATGGCCCGCGGCTGTAGCGCGCGCGTGATGTAGAACAGCTCGTCGTCCGCCCCCTCCCCCGGCTCTCCGTTCACGCACAGCACCTTGGGCGCCGCGTCCGCGTTGAGCGTGAAGTAGCGCTCGTTGTCGATGTCCATCGGGTCGCTGCCCATGATCGCCACCGTTCCGAAATGCGCGCCCGGCGCGTCCATGCGGAACTCGAACTCGCAATTGGCGGGGCCGTTCTTGGGGAACGCGACGTTCTGCTGCGCGACCTTGCGGCCGTCGAGGAGCAACTGCACGACACGCTCGCCCCCGCGGCCGTTGGCCAGCCCCTCGACATCCACGCGCACGGCCGCGCCCACCGGCGCCTCGCGCCGAGACAGGGACACATCCGTGATCGCGAGGTTATCCGCGTCGGGCTGGCCCACGTCGACAATGCACACGCCAATATCGCCCTTGAACTGCTCGCCCACCTGCCGCGCTCCGGCGAACGCCTGCGCGGTGAGATCGGTGAAGACGTAGATCTCGCGGCTCGCGCCGGCCTCCTCCTGGAGCAGCGCCCGCGCGCGCGCCATAGCCGGCCATACCGAGACCTTCAGTTGGGTCGCTTCGATCGCCTTGATCTGCTCCCGCGCGGCGCGGAGGTCG
>JAJRTI010000801.1 GCA_024278415.1 Planctomycetota bacterium
GCGGCCGCGCCATTGCCGGCCTTGGCGAGTTGCTCAGCCGCGGCGAGGGACGCGTCCGCGGCCGCGATCCGTAGTTCCTTGGGCGCGGCTTCGCGGAAGCTCTCCAGCGCGCGAGCGGCCTCAGGCGTGCCGATCCTCCCCAACGCGTGTGCGGCCGCGCGAGCGACGGCCGCGTCATCCGCCTTCAGCAGCTTCGACAGCGCGGGCGCGGCCGCTGCGTCGCGGCGGAACCCGAGCGAGGCAATCACGCCCACCCGGACCTGCCCGGCCGTCTTGCCTAGCGCATCGCGCAGGGCCTTGCCGGCTTCTGGGTACGGCATGGGTTCGAGCGCGTAGCGCGCCATGTGCGACAGTTTCGCGTCCGTGAGCCGCGCGGCCAGCGCCGGGATGCATGCGCGCGTGCCGATGCGCCGAAGCTCGCGGCAGGCCTTGTCTTTGTCCGCGAAGCCGGCGTCGCCTGCGAGCACGCGGATGAGTTGCTGCTCGCGAGTGAGTTTCTTGGCCGGCGCGGCGCAGAGCACGGAAGCTGCCGCGCAGGTAACGAGCATCGTCCATGTTGGAGCATTGAATCGCATGGGGTTCTCTCGTTTATCGACCGTAGCTGCAGCCGTCCGCCGTATGGCGCGACTGCGGGAAGATTGTGAGTCTGGCAGAGCCCGCACGCTGGCGCACGCGGCTTACAGATACCAGGGCTGCCGGAAGGCCCGCGAACGAAGCCGATTGGCTTCCTCGTCGTTGACGAACGCCTCGGCCACCGGATCCCACTCGACTTTTCGGCCCAGGCGCACCGCGATGTTGGCGCAGTGGCAGGCGGTGATGGACCGGTGCGCGACGTCCGCGTTCGAGATGGGCTGCTGCCGGGTCTTGACGCAGTTGAGGAACTGGCGGATGTGATTGTCGGGAGGGTATCCGCCCGGGAACTTGCGGTCTTCGAGCAGCGAGGCCGGGTGGGTTTCGATCATGCCCGAGTCGCCCACCTCGACCCAACCCTCCTCGCCCTCGAAGCGCACAGGGCACGTGCCGAAGCGGAGCCCCTTGCAGAAGATGAGCTTCACGCCATTCGCATAGCGCGCCTCCACGTCGCCGCGGTCGTTGGTGACCCTGTAGGTCGTGGGCGACGTGTGGTCCATGCCCGCGGCCCACTGGCAGAGGTCCGCGGTGTGGCTTCCCCACTCGGTGATGGAGCCGCCGGAGAAGTCGCCGTGCGAACTCCAGAAACCGCGGGTGTAGTATTTGGCGTTGTACGGCCGCCAAGGCGCGGGCCCCAGCCATCGGTTCCAGTCCATGACCTGCGGATCGGGTTCGGGCTGAACGGGCAGGACCGTGAAGCGCACGCCCGAGCGCGTGCCGGCCTTTTCCGCGTGCAGAGCCACCAGTTTGCCCAGCTTGCCGGAGCGGGCGAGGTTCACCGCGAACCGGAAATGGCTGATGTTCCGGCGCTGCGTGCCGCATTGGTAGATGCGCGCCAGCCGGCGCATGGTGTCCGCTACGGCCCGGCTCTCCGCGATGGTCACGCTCATCGGCTTCTCGCAGTACATGTCCTTGCCGGCCCGGGCGGCGAGGATGGAAGCCATGGAGTGCCAGTTGTCGCCAGTCGCGATCATGACCGCGTCGATGTCGTCGCGGCCGAGCAATTCGAGTAGATCTTGGTATGCCGCGCAGTCTTGGTTGCCGTAGTGCTTGTCGACTTGGGCCTTGGCCGCGTTGCGCCGGTTGGCTTGCACATCGCAGACCGCGACCATCTGCACGTCCTTGTTCCACATGCAGGCGCGCATGACGTAGCTGCCGCGTCCGCCGAGGCCGATCGCGCCCATGACGATGCGATCGCTGGCCGGGGGCTTGCCTTCGCCGCCCAGCGCGGTGGACGTGATGACGTACGGCGCGGCGATGCCGGCTACGGCTGCGCCGCGGAGGAAGTCGCGTCGCGTGATCGCTTGGGTCGTTCGTCGGCTCATGTACCAACTCCCTTCGTGTGGGCCGCGGAGCGCTAGGGGGCGTCAGGCAAAGTTGATGTTGCCATCGATGCCTGACTCCCCTGCGTGGTTGAGCAGGCGGATCAAGGCGGAGCATTCACAGGAGTTTCCCCATGAGATTTGCTGATGCGAGCGGCAGACGCCGCGGGCTTGTAGTAGGGCCATTCATGGCCCGTCAGTAACGCTGAAAAACGGGCGATAAATCGCCCTACTACAAACACCCGCGCGTCCCGCACGGCCCCGTGTACATAACAACCGTTGTAAGAAATTGGTCTAACAAGAATCTCATCCACCCGGTTCCGCCATCTGCTGCGCGATGAGCAAGTCGATCTCGCTCTGGTGGTCCTCGTAGTACGCCATGCACTCATACACTTGCGCCCTTGTGAGCGCGGGGAAACTCCGCACCACGTCGTCAATGCTCGATCCACACAGAACTAAACCCACCACGTCGTGCACGCCGATGCGAGTCCCCTCTACGATGGGACGCCCTGAACGCACGCCATCCACCGCGGTGATATATCGGTATTGCTGCTTCAGCATGGAGCCGTCTCAGATGAGATATCCTGCGAACCATGTTATCACGCGAACGCGATCCAACCAACCACGCGCACGCGGTTCTCCCCCTCCGTCCAAGCAGGGGCTACGACGCTGCGAAAGGCACCTCCGCGCACAGTGCGCGCAGGTTCTCGTGCGGCGTGTCCGGCGGTATCTCGCATCCCGCGCCCACCATGTACGGGTTGCCGACAGTCTGGTACACGCGCTCCACGTCCGCGCGGATTTGCTCCGGGGTAGACTTCATGACCGCGCTCACCGGGTCGAGGTTGCCGGCGAGCACCACGTCCGGGCCCAGCACCTTCCGCGCCTCGGCCATGTCGACCTGCCAATCGAGGTCGATAATGTCCGCGCCGAGTTTCGCCATGCCGGGCAGGATGTGCGTCGTATCGCCGCAGATGTGCAGGCGCGCCTTGCCGCCCGCGGCGTGGATGCCGTCCACCAGCGCCTGCTCGCGCGGCTGGATGAGCCGGTCGTACACGTCCGCGGACACTTGGCTCGCGAGCGCGTCGCCCACGCCGATCGTGTCCGCGCCGGCGTCGATCTGGGCTTTGGCGAACGCGATGCCCACCTCGAGGCAGCGGTCCATGAGGTCACAGGCGAACGGCTCGTCGAGCACGAGGTCCATCATGAAGTTCGACACGTCCCGCAAGTCCCCGGCCTCCGCGGCCGCGCCCTCGACCCAGCCCAAGATGGACAACTCGCCCCCGCAGGCCTGCTTGAACGCTTCCACGGCCTTCACGCGATCGAGCATGCGCTCCGATGCGTGCGGGTCGGGATCGGCCAGCGACGAGAGGTTCTTCGTGTCCGCAAGGGGCGGCCTCGCGCAGCGCGGAACGCCGTCCTGGACAAATTCGATCTCTGCGCCAAAGCCCTGCGTCTCGCGGTACGGATCGGAGACCGCACTCACTTGGTCGAAGCCGAAGGCCTCCGCGCACTGGAGGTTCGCCTCGACCAGCACGCGGTAGTCGGATGCGAACGCGGCGTAGTTGGAGTCGATGAACTTGGCTGCGAAAGCCATGAGGATCGGCAGCCGGGGCAGCACGTCCACCGGCTCGCAATTGAGGACGCGCATGTAGCGCTCGTGGCAGTTCATCGGTGCTGCTTACCGTTCCAGGACTCAGAGACTTGGCAAGCGCCCCCGCTCGTAGCAGGCTTGTAGGAGCGTCTTTGGCGAGGATACCGGCGAGCAGAACGCGCGCGATAAGCGCCCACGTCGGGGGAAGCTTCCCGGAAGTTGGCCACCTTCGGGAGGGTCGCTCGTCGCAGGGAGGAATAATGGTACAGTGGAATGTTGGAATGGCGCGCGGCGACGCGTCGCATTCCAACATTCCATCTTTCCAACCTTCCTACGGCGCGGCCGGAGCGGGCGCGGGCGCGACGCCAACGGGAGGCGCGGGGCGGGGGCCGGGTCCGCCGCCTTGCATCTGGCCGGCCATGCCCATGAGCATGCCGCCAAGGCCCATGGCGAGAGCGTTGAACTGCTCTGGGGTATTGGCCGCGGCGAGTTGGTCCAGCGATCCCTCGATCATCGTCAGTATCGGCATCACCTGGGCTTTCGCTGCGGCGATCTTCTGCTGCTCGATGGCGGCCAACTTCTGCTTGGCTTGGAGAATGCCGGCCTGCCAGCCCATGACCATGTTCTCAGGCAGCCACTTACCCTCGACCTTGACGAACACCTTCTCCTCGGCGGTCTCATTGGGCACTTGCATGCGCAGCACTGCCCGGTCCGGGCCTTCCGTGCGCACAACCGTCACCGTGGCTTGCCTGAGCGACGCCACTTTGCCAGCCGGGTCGTCCTGCGGGTTGGCCGCCTGGCCGAGGGCCACGGCTTGGCGCATGATGGACGAGCCGGTCGTGGCGAGGAACGTGCGGATGTCGATTGCGCGGAGCTTCTGGAGGTCCGACACGTCGCTATTCACCACGGTGCTCGCGAGTTGCACGATGCCGTCCCAGTTGTCCGCCAGGATTTGCTTCTTGTTCGGGGGCATCTGTGCGAGCATCGGGAAGTTGAGGATGAACTGCTTCTTGGTCTGGAGCACGAGCACGAGCTTCTTCAGCACGGAGAACGACTTGGTCCACAGCTCCGCGTCCATCTTGTCGGCAAAACCGGAAACCAAGCCTTGCACGTCGCCTTGGTAGCTCCCCGGCAAGGCATCCCACACCACTTCGAGCTTGTAGTCGGCCAAGCCATCCATCACGGCCTTCAGGGCTGCGTCGGGTCCCTGTTGGGCTTGGGCCCCACCGGCAAGCGCTGCCACAATCAACAAGGCCAATGCCAACGGTTTCGTGCGAGCGGTGACCATACAGACACTCCTTCCAGTGGAACGGAGAACAGTCAGACGGCTCCGCGATGCATCCAGCCGCTGGCTTGGAAAACGCAACACTCGGCCGAGTATAGGAATGACATGATTCTACCCGCGGAGGTACGACCGGTCAAGCCTGCAGCAGTCAGCGAGTACGCAAACAGGCCTGTCAATGCGTGGGGGGGGGGGTGTGTAGCATAAACCGCAAGAGTGCATTCAGAAACGCCGAGGCGGAAGGCGACTGGGCCTGTCTCTCGCCCCCCATGGCCTGTGCCCTGCATGCCGCGGCCCTCGCCTCCGTCATGGCGCGGCACAGCACAAGCGAGCGACTTGCAAAACCCCAATAGGCCGAGGCCTCGCGCCTAACATCATGCATGGCGGAGGTGTCGAACGCGGCGCCGCCGAGATGAGAGCGCAGGAGCGCTCCGCTTGTAGTGGCGACCGTTA
>JAJRTI010000802.1 GCA_024278415.1 Planctomycetota bacterium
GATCCTGCGGCACGCGTCGAAGCGCTGAAGCAACTCAAGGCCATGGCCGACGCGGGCGAGGCCGCGGTCCAGCCCGTGCGCCGCGCGGTGAACCTGCACGGCCACACCTTCTTCTCGTTCAACGGCTACGGGTACTCGCCGTCGCGTTTTGCGTGGGAAGCATACAAGGAGGGCCTCGAAGTCGCGGGCTCGGTCGACTTCGACGTGCTTGATGCCGCGGAGGAGATGCTGAACGCCGGGGACGTGCTGGGGCTCAAGACGGTGGCCGGAATCGAGACGCGCGTGTTCTTCCCGGAATACGGTGAGGTCGAGATCAATTCGCCCGGCGAACCCGGCATCTCCTACTTCATGGGCATCGGCTTCGTTGCGCTGCCCCCCTCCGGCTCGCCGGCGGCCGCGACGCTCGACGGCATGCGCCAACGCGCGCGGGACCGCAACATCGGCATGATGAAGCGCATCAACGCGGCGCTGGGTGACGTGCAACTCGACTACGAGAAGGAGGTCGTCCCGCTCACGCCCAGCGGCAACGCGACCGAGCGGCACCTGCTCGAGGCGTATACGCGCAAGTCGGCCGCGGTGTTCGACTACGACGAGGAGCGGCTCGCGGCCTTTTGGGCCGACGCGCTCGGCGAGGGCCAGGAGACGATCCAGGTGTTGCTGGGCGACAAGCCGAAGTTCCACGAGCTGATCCGCAAAAAGCTCATGAAGCAGGGGGGCGTGGGATACGTGAAGCCGGACGCCGGGTCGTTCCCGCTGCTCGACGACGTGATCCAGATGATCCTGGCCTGCGCAGCGATTCCCACCGCGACCTGGCTCGACGGGCTGAGCGACGGCGAGGCGGACATGGAGCAGCAGCTCAAGCTGCTCATGGAGAAGGGCGTCGCCGCGCTGAACATCATCCCCGACCGCAACTGGAACCTCGACAACCCGGAGGAGAAGGATCGCAAGGTCGCGAAGCTCGCGGAGGTCGTGGCCGTGGCGCAGTCGCTGCACTTGCCGATCGTGGTGGGCACGGAGCTGAACAAGCACGGCCAGAAGTTGGTCGACACGTTCGAGGCGCCGGAGCTGGAGCCTTACGTGGGCGAATTCCTCAGGGGAGCGCGCATTGTCTGGGGCCACACGGCCATGCGCCGCAACGGCAAGTTTGGGTACGTGGGCGCGGTGGCGGACGAAGTTTTCGGCATTGACCGTGCGGCGAAGAACGCATTCTTCGCCAAGCTTGGCGAGATAGCCCCCGGCGGCAGCCTGACACCGGCCATCATCGCGGCGAGTGAAGTGCTCTCGTCCCACCTACGCGCCAAGGTCGCCGCGCACATGGCGTGAGGCAAGGGGGACGCGCCCCAAGAAGAAGCCCCTGCCTCCTACTCCTACTCGTGTCCGCAGGTACCCAGGCGATCTTTAGACAACAATGATGCGGGCGCGAGTGGGAGGTAGGAGTAGGGGCTGAGAATCGGTTAGCCCGCATTCCTCACCAGCCCAGGATAGAAGTGGCGGAAGATTGGGTGTCTGAAGATCTTCCGAGCCCCTCGGACGCGTGAGTTGTTCAACAACCTGTACGCGTCGGACGGGCTGGCCCTTCGGGCGAGCCCAGTCGGACGCCGCTGCTGCGTTGCACGGCGCTCGACGTGCCCGAGCACGCCTTCGCACCGTGCGCCTTGCATCGGCATCCGCCTGGACTCGTGAGAAATGCGGGTTAGAGGATGATCTGCGGCTGCTTCGCGGTATCCTCGTCAGTGGTGATGACGTAGTCCTTGTGGTCGCGGATGAACGTGACCGGGTAGTCCTCGCCGGGCTGGCCGAAGACCGCGAGGCGCGTGACCGTGTTGGCCCAGTCCAGCGCAATGCCGTTGCGCGGGTAGAGGCGGATGCGCCGGGCGCCGAGGATCTGGCGCATGCCGAGGGTGACGGCTTTGCGGGGGAAGTTGACCAGGTTGCCGCCCACGTTCGCGCGAATGCAGTTGATCGTGCTCGTGAAGTCGTTGAGGTACACGAGCCGCGGGTCGGTGTCCTTCACGTTGGGCTCCGGCTCGTTGAACGCGATGTGGCCATGGATGCCGATGCCGCCGTAGCAGGTGTCGATCCCGCCGACCGCGTCGATTTTGGCCTTGATCGTCATGATGTTGTCGCTGGTCGGGAAGACAAGCTGCTTGGCGGGGATCATGAGGCTCTTGGGGATCTTGCTGAAGAACATCTCCTCCATTTCGCCCCGGAAGCTGAGCGGATGGCTCTGCGGCAGGGAGACGCCGTTGTCGTCGCAGTTCTCGTCCATGTAGAAGAACCAGCACTTTTTCAGGCTGATCTTCTCAGTCTTGATCATGTCGACGAGGATGGGGTACTGGCCCACTGGGCCGACGGGCAGGATGAGCCGCGTGGGTTTGCCCTTCTTGTTGTTGGCCTTGATCTCTGCCGCGATGGTGTCGGCGATGCGCTGGTGCACCGCGTCGATATCGGGCAGGATCACCAGATGCTTGCCGGCCTTCTTGAGCATCTCGGCTCGCGACATCTTCAACAGCTTGCGGACTTCTTCTTGGCGAGTCATGGGGCAGACCTCCTGAAAAGTGGGGGGGCCACGGCGAGTGGGGGCGTGGCAGTGGGGGGATTAGGCGTCGCCGCATGCTGGAGCATGCGGGGAAAAGCTCATCCGTCGTCCGATCGTTTTTCGCGCACCTTCGCGATCACAAGTGCGCCGGCGCCGAGGAGCACGAGGTCGTCGCCGAGCGGGCTTGTCCGGATGCGCAAGGCACGGTCGCTCGCGCCCGGCATGCGCAAGGCGATCTCGTCGCGGATCAAATCCACAATCATGTCGCGGCCGCGGGAGAGCGCTGGGCCGATCACGACCAACTCCGGATCTGTCAGGCACATCACGTTGGCGAGCGCGACGCCCACGTGCTGCGCGGTCTCGGCGAGCAGCTTCCGGGCCAACGCGTCGCCGGCGGCCGCGGCGTCGATCACCGCGTCAAGGGTCACGCTCTTGGGCGACGCCTGTTGCAGCAGCATGCTCTTGGCGCGGCGCTTGGCCGCTCGCGCGAGCCGATCTGCGAGCGCGGCCCGCGAGGCAACCGCTTCGAGGCAGCCGTGGCTGCCGCACGCGCAGGGGGGGCCGTGCTCGTCGACGGTGATGTGGCCCAACTCACCGGCGCGGCCGGTGGAGCCGTCAAGGATCGTGCCGTTGGCGCACAGGCCCACGCCAATGCCCGTGCGAAAGAGCAACACGGCAAAGTCGCTCACGTCCCGCGCGGATCCGAACCACTGCTCGGCCATGGCCGACGCGACGAGGTTCGTCTCGAGCGTGGTCGGTGCGCCGGTGTGGTCCTCGATGATCCGTTTCAGCGGCACATCGTCCCACCCGGGCACGAGGCCGTAGCAGTTGGCCAGCGCTTTGTCTGGGCTCAGCCGGCCGAACGTCGCCACGCCGATGCCGAGCAGCTTGGCTTGTTGCGTGGCGTCGTGCTGGAGCAGGGCATCGATGACGGAGAGCGTCGCGCTCAGTATGGCCTGCTTGCCGGCCTTGCCTGAGGGCTTGCGGCTGCGCTTGTGCAGCACGCGGCCGGCGAAGTCCATCACCGCGGCCTCGACCTTGGAGCGTTCGAGGTCGAGGCCAATGATGCGGCCGGCGTCCGGATTGATGCGCCACAGCTCGCGGCGTCGCCCGCCCTTGGAGCTGGCGCTGGCCAGGCCGTCGCTGCAAATGAGGCCCTCGTCGTGGAGCGCCTCGAAGATGCTGCTCACGCTGTTCTTGGCCAGGCCGGTGATCGCCGCAACTTCGGCGCGGGAGATCGGCCCCCGCTCGCGCACGATTTTCAGCGCGGCCGCGCGGTTGACTTGCCGGGCCATGGCCGGCGCGGCTTTGCGGATGGGCGTGAGGGGGGATGGCATGGGACGCGGAGCAAATCGATCACAGCCACGACACGGTGACTGAATTGGTTAGTTAGGAAGACGAACTTACCGATTTAGGGGAGGTCTGTCAAGCAAAAACTACGGCAGGTGTTCCCCAGGCGCCCCGGCTGTCGTGCGTCCGCTGTACGGCCTGTCTGCGTGCGTGCGGACACGCACAGGCAGGCGCAATGGCAAAGCTTGGCCCGCAGAATGGCCGTGGTCGTGTCAACCCCAACGAGGTCGCATCAGCATGGACGCAACCCCTCGTTGGGGTTGAATCTTGTGCGTGGGCCTTCTAGCCCAGGGTTGCCGCAACCCTGGGCTAGAAGGCGGAACTCCTTCGGAGTTCGGCAACGGCCACGGTGTGTCTTCGTTGTCAAGTTGTGGGTAAAGGTCAGGGAGAGAGGGCCCCCGGGCAAGACGCGCACGCCGGCGCCAGGTCGTCGAAACGCCACCGCCCCCCCCGCCCGCGACCGATCCTGCCTTCTACCGGTTCACCTGCGCCTGTGGCGCCTGGGGCTCGCCGCGCCGCGCCCGACGGGGTTCGGGGCCGGAGAGCCCGGACCAGCCATCTCTACCCTCTTGGTTCTGCCCCCTGCCCCTCCGCCATCGCGGCGAGGGCCTCCGCTTCGCTGGTGTAAATGTCCATCACGCGGTGCAGCTTCGCCGCGCGGAGCGTCTCGTGAACGTAGTCTGACACGTTCGACAGCTTCACCGATCCGCCTGTCTCCCAGATCTTCTTGTGGATGTAGAGCAGCGTTGCGATAACGCGGCTGCACACGTACGCGACGCCATCCATGTTCAGCACCAACTTGGGATGGTCTGTGCCGGCGATGATCGCGTCCAGTTCGTCGCGCATCTCGTCGGCATCGTAGTTGATGCCCATCTCGCTCTCGTTGAACGTGACGACGTGCACGTCGCCCTTGGTTTCGCAATTGATATGTTTCACGTCTCTCCTTGCTCCATTCCTCTTACGGTGTGACCACGGCTTTCATCACGTTGTCCTCGCGGGCCTTCACGCTGGCCAGGCCGTCGGCGAGGGTGTCCAGCTCGAAGGTGTGGCTGGCCAGCGGGTCCACGTTCACCAGCCCGGCCGAGAGCGCTTGGAGCGCGCTCGGCCATGTGAACGGTGCGAGCCACGAGAAGCGAATCGTCTTGTCCCAGAAAATCGAGTCTAGCGCGGGCACAGGGATCTTGTCGTCCGCGCCGGGCAAGCCGAAGAAGCCGATCACGGAGCGCCGGCCGGTCACGTCGAGCGCCATCTCGGCCGCGGACACGGAGCCAGTGGATGTCAGCGCGCGGTCGGCCATCTTGCCGTCGGTCAACTCGGCGACCTTGGCCTTGAGGTCGTCGCAATAGTAGGGCGAACTGCTATCGACGGGGTTGATGACGACGTCCGCGCCGAGTTGCTTGCCGATCTCCAGGCGGTAGTCGCGCGTGCCGACGAGGATGGCGAGCCCCGCGCCGGCCGACTTGATGAGTTGCATTTGCATCAGGCCGATGGGGCCCGGGCCGAAGACGACGCAACTCATGCCGGGCTGCACGTCGAGGTTGCTCATCGCGTAGTAGGAGCACGCGAGGGGTTCGGTGAGCGAGCCGTGCTTGTACGATACGTTGTCGGGCAGCTTGACGCAGGACGAGGCCTTGACCTTGGAGTATTCGGCGAACCCGCCGTCCACGGACACGCCGAGCACCGACTTGGTTTCGCACAGGTTCGGCTGGCCCTTGCGGCAGATGTCGCAGATGTTGCAGTACTGCACCGGGTCGCACACCACGCGGTCGCCTTCTTTGAACAGCGCTTGCGCGAACGCGCCGACCTTGGCTACGTCGCCGCAGTATTCATGGCCCAAGATGAGCGGCCCCTTGCCATCGCCGGTTTCGAGGGGGCTATCGCCGTAGTAGTAGGCGATGTCGGAGCCGCAGATGCCGCAGGCCTTGACCCGCACCAGCACCTCGTCGTCGCCGATCTCGGGAATATCGATCTCTTCGAGCCGCATGTCATTCGGCTCATAGAAGACTTGAGCTTTCATCTTGTCGGCCATGGGGGGATCCTCCGTGAAGGAAGCGCGTGAGTTTCAGATATCTGGATACGGAATACGCAATACGGAACAACGACTGCGTAAGGCGTAAGGCGTAAGGC
>JAJRTI010000803.1 GCA_024278415.1 Planctomycetota bacterium
CGGCCTGCGGCCGCAACCCTGGGCTAGAAGCCGGAAGCCCGTTGGGCTTCCAAACAGCGTTGCGTCAAGCGGAAACGCTGTCCATTGAACTCGCGCACGTTCATGGGGCCAACGGCTGTTGCAATCGGCTGAAGTGTTACGCGAAATGCATGGAGCCCGCTGGTAGCACGCACGTCAGTGCGTTCCGTTCTGTGGTTTCCCGCATGACCGGCCAGAGACGCTCTTACGAGCGCGCTACAAGCGCCCGTCGCGCGGCATTTCGCGACGGACACTACTTAGAAGTCGATCTGTGCGCGCACCATGGCGTAGCTCAACCTGCCGGTGTCTCGGTAAACGCTGCCGCCCGATGTCATCCAGTGCCGCCGCGGCCGCGCCAGCACGTAGTTGAACATCATGCGGATGTTGTTGTTCCAGTGCCAGTTCAGGCCGAACGTCCAGTTGTTCTCCGTGCCGGCCGCCCCATAGCGGATCTCTTGGTCCGCGAAGTCAACATGGGAGTAGCGCACCGCGGCTTGCCAAGCGCCAAACCCGCCATGCTTGAGGCTGAAGGGCTTGACGGGCTTGACGCGGGAGAATGCGCCCGCGGAATTCTTGTAACGCCGCCGGTCTCCTGGGGTCAGGAAGCAACTGGCTTGCACGTAATATGCTGAGAACGAAGGATCGCTTGAGCCATAGGGGCTGCGGCGCCGGCTCACGTCCGCGAAGGTGTACTCGCTCTGGACCGAGAAGGGGCCCGCGACCACCGCAGCTTCCGCGTTATACAGGGTGGCGTTCTCCGCGTTGAACGCGCCCGTGTCCACATACCGGCCTGTGAGGTGGTTCTCAGGACGCGTGCGGAATCGGGCCGTTTCGTTGGCCATGGGCGTGGTTCCGCCCAGATCCCGATAGCTCACCGCACCGCCTACGTGGACCAGGTATTTGCCCTTGTCCACATACAGGGGCAGGAAGGTAATCCGGCCCGTGGCGGCGTAGCTGCCATCGGCCCGGCCGTAGCCGCCGTTGTCCGTGTTGCGGAAGAAGCCCACCGCGTACGTCATGCGCTCGTGCTTCTTCCCGCCCAAATGGGCGTTGTGGATCATGACGCCCACGTTGCGGCCAGGCGCCATCGAGTCCGCCATCGACCGCTCGATAAAGGTGATGTACTTCGAACTGGTCAGCTCCTCGAGACTGAACGGTTCTTTGAAGTGGCCGAAGCGCAGGCCCGGCACTCCCTTAATCACGTTGGGTTTGATCCCGATGTACATGTCTTTGAACGCGATGCTGTTGCTCCCCGATGATAGGTGGTGCGCGAAGTCGTACTGGGCCTTAAACTCGAACTCGTCGTACACGGTGCCCGCCACATACAGGCGCGCCCGCCGGAGCTCGTGCCCGCTGTGCTCTTCGCCGACACTCGGATCGTTCCCTGCCTCATCACCAGCATCCGCCCATGTCCAGTCGCTCATGATGCGCCCGCCGAACTTCAACTTGAAAGTGCCGTCCGTGCTGTCGAATCGGAAGCCGTCCTTCCAATACACCCGAAAGTCTTTGGCCCCGGGCTTCGCCGGCAGCTTGCCATCTTTCTGCATGAGCGAGACCTGCTCCCGCACGAGGTCCGCGATCTCATCCTTGGACATGGCCCCGGCTGGCCGGCCCTTGTTGGCCTCCACCATCTCGTTCATCTGTCGCTGCAACTCTTTCATTTGCGATTGCATGGCCTGGAGTTGCTCCTGCCACACATTCTGCGCTTGAGCCGGATTGGCGTTAACCAAGAGCGCACACACCAAGCCCAACACTCCAACTGTCGTAAGCCTAAACATTGCATCTTCCTCTTTTCCTAAGATGCTGGACACGTTCAAGACACGTACGCTAGCGGTTCCAACAGCAGCGATTGGTCCAATGCAGGCCACCATCAACGTGGCCCGACGGGGCTACTGAATGCTTGCACTTCGTTAGCACTCTGTGTACCTCCAGACGGCATGGTGCTCGGTACCGAAGATTCACATTGCAGGCCCTTTACCCCAATCGCTTTACGGTATATGTGCGGAGTGTGACACGACAGATGGCCCCGTCCACGTTGCAGGCGAATCTTGCCTAGTCTTGCGGGCCGACGCTTCCCTCATCCGCACCAACCTCCAATGCCCCAACGACTTGCATGGCAGGCGAATCTCGTCAGGCCAACACGTGCTATGGCCATATGCCGTCGCCATGCGGCCCCGCACACGCCAATCACTCACCCATCAACACACGCTTGGCCTGGCTGCACGGCAGGCAGGCGTCCGGACTCAAGGGCCTCCAACCGGTAACGCAAGGTCGTGCGTGGCATGCACAGGATCTGAGCCGCCTTCGTCTGGCTCCCCCCGGCCCGCTCCAAAGCCCACTCGTAGAGCCGCGCCTCCAGCCGCGCCGATTCAGCCGGCCAATCGATACTCGACCTGCCCTCCAAGAAGAGCCTCACCGGGTGGTCGGCATCCTCGTCAACGGAAACCTCAGATGGCAGATGACACGGTTGCAGATTGGGCTCCTTCAGCAACACCGTGGCCTGAGCCAGGGCGTTCTGAAGCTGTCGCACGTTCCCAGGCCACGAGTAGGCCGTCAGAATCTTCATGACTTCCGGTTCAAGTTCAATCTTAGGCCATCCTCGATCGGCCGCTGCCTGCGCCATGAAATGCGCGGTGAGCAAAGGCACGTCCTCACGCCGCTCTCGGAGAGGCGGCAACTCAACCGTGAAGACGTTGAGCCTGTAGTACAGGTCGCGCCGGAACGCCCCCCGATCCACCTCTTGGCGCAAGCCCGCCTTTGTTGCCGCCACGATGCGCACGTCGAACGAGAGCGTCGCTTCTCCGCCAACTCTCTCGAAGCTCTTGTCTTCGAGCGCCTGGAGCATCTTGGCCTGGACCCCGAGCGGCAGATCGTCAATGTCGTCGAGGAACAGCGTGCCCTCATGAGCCAGTTCGAACCTCCCCCGGCGCTTCTTAATGGCCCCAGTAAACGCTCCTTCTTCGTGCCCGAAGAGTTCACTTTCGACCACAGAAGGGCTGAGTGCCGCGCAACTAACTTTCACGAACGGCTGATTGCTCCTGGGGCTGACTTTGTGGATGGCGCGGGCCGTGAGTTCCTTGCCCGTGCCGGTCTCGCCGGTGATGAGGACGGTACAGTCGGAAGGCGCCCCCATTTCGATCTTCTCGAACACCGCGAGCATCGCTGGTGAGCGCCCGACCAAGCCGTGGTAGCTCTCCCTGCCTTTGATTTGCGCGCGCAGGTCTTGGAGTTCGCGGTAGTTGCGTTGGCACTCCCTGATCCGGCCGAGCCGCACGAGCAACTCATCGAAGCGGTACGGCTTGGTCACGTAGTCTCGCGCGCCGGCCTTCATGGCCCCCACCGCCGTTTCGATCGTCCCGTAAGCCGTGACCACGATCACATCAACCTCTGGCCACCGCTCCCTGACGTCTGCGAGTAGCGACAAGCCATCCTTCTGCGGCATGCGCAGATCGGTGACGACAATGTCCACGTGATGCTCACCGAGGATCTCGATGGCCTTGTACGCGTTCTGGGCCGTGAATGCTCGGTAGCCCTCGTCTTCGAGTTGCATCTTAAGCGTGATCAGATTCGGGCGTTCATCGTCGACGACGAGCACCGCGCCCTTGCTGGCTGAAGGCGGGGTCATGTTTGCTCCTGTGCGGGAAAGCTGACGGTGAATGTGGTTCCCTCTCCCAGGCGACTATCCAGAGAGATACGGCCGCCATGCTCGTGCACAATCTTCCTGCAAAGCGACAGTCCTAGGCCGGTGCCTCTACGCGCTTTTTTCGTGGTGAAGAACGGCTGGAAGACTTGGTCGAGATGCGCGGAGTCGATGCCCACACCATTGTCTTGGATCTCCACGTGCACCTCCCGGACCGTGCCTGCTGAAGACCGAGTCCTCACATGGATGATCCCATCGTTGCCGACCGCGTCCACCGCATTCACCAGGATGTTGATCAGAGCCTGGGACAGGTCGTCGGGGCTGGCCACGATCCGCGGAAGGGGGTGCTGGAGATCCGTTTCGAGGGACACGCCTTTCTCATCGGTCCTGTGCCTCACAAACAGCAGGCTGCGCCGAATGATCTCATTGAGATCGGCGAGTTCTCTTGCTCCGTCCGACTGACGCGCGAAGCTCAGCAGCCGTCTGACAATGAGCCCGATCCGCTCCAGCCCCTCCCGCATCAGATCCGTCAGCTCCCGCGCCTTGACGGGGTCGCTCTGGTGCTTATTGAGCAGGTCCAGACAATTATGGAGCCAATCGAGCGGGTTGTTGATGTCATGCGCGACCCCGGCCGCCAACTCCCCGACTGCGGCGAGGCGCTCGGCTTGCGCCAGTTGCCGTTGAAGGATCATCTGGTCCGTCACGTCGCGCCATCGCTCGAGCACGGACTGGGAGCCATCGGTATTGCGCAGCGGCACGTGCAGGACTTCGTACACCCGGCCCTTCAGCGTCTCATGCTCTCGCACCACCGGTTCGCCCGTCTCCAAGAGCTTCTGCACCACACAATCCTCGCACGAGGCGGCCATGCCGCGAATGGCCTCGTAGCAGAGCGCGCCCACCTCGAGTCCCACCTCGCGGCGCATCTGATCATTCACGTATTGGACCCGATGGTCCGGCCCCACCACACAGATGCCGTCGTGCATGTGGTTCAACAAGTTCTCGTTGTACTCGTTCAGGTATCGGATGCGCTCTTGGGAGGCGCGAAGCCCTTCGATTTGCCCTTGGATCCGGTTCCGCATGAGCGCAAAAGCCCGGCACAACTCTTCGATCTCCGCCACTCCGGCCTCCGGCACATGCGCGTCCAATCTGCCTTCACGAATCTCATGGGCCGCCCGCGTCAACTCCTCGAGTGGCTTCAGCCCATGGGAAGTCACCAGCGTCAAAATGCCCAGGCCTCCGGCCGCCAGCACTGCCGCCAACCCCACGATGAGCAAGGTGAGGTAGTTCACCGTCTCGCGGATGTGGCGAGTCGACAACCCCACCCGGGCCATGCCAAACTGGCCTTTAAGGATAGGCGCCGCGAAGTCGTAGATCAGCCCCTGAGTTGTATCCAGCGCCGCGTGCGTACAACCGCTCCCACTAGCGGGCCAGTTGGCCTGGACCAGCCGGCGAGACGGCCGGCCGGGCAACGTGTGAGCCACGGGCACCTGGTGGGGGTCCACGATCATGGCGTACTCGATCTGCTTGTCGAGTTCGCTCATCCGGACGGCCAGCTTCAGCAGCGCCACGCGGTCGTCGAGCAGCAGGGGCTGCACACATGCTCCCGCCAGCCCCACGGCGCACTCATGGCCACGCGTGATCAGCTCCCCCACCATGATCTGAGCCACCATCTGCCGCATGAGCACGACACTCGCGGCCAGCGTGATGACCGCAAGTATCACGTATCCGGCGATAATTCGCGAGCGCAAGCCAAATGAAATCATGGCCGGGCAGGATCCGATGAGGCGTCCTTGGCTTGCTCCACAACGCGGAGCATCTCTCGTATCGAGTCGTACGCGTGGTCTGCCGGGGGCTGGAACCGCACGATCGCAAGCGCAGCGAGAGCCGACGCCGCTTCCGGGTCGTCGCCCATAGCCAACAGCACGGAGCGAAGACGGTCGCGAAGCTTAGGCGACACTCGAGGACTGGCCACCACAGGGCTAATGCCGAAGGGAGGAGACGTCTGGATGACCTTCAGCCGAGGCCGCAGGTGTGGGTTCTCAGCCAGAAGCTGCTGATAGACGAGGCTGTCCACGGCCGCTCCATCGGCCAGCCCATCCGCAACGGCCCTCATGGAATTGTCGTGGGAATGCGTAAAAAAGGTCCTGCTGAAAAACTCATCTTCCCTCACCCCCATCCGCGCCAGCAAGTACCGAGGATAGAAGCAACCGCTGTTGGACATGGGATCCATGAACGCGAAACTCCTGCCGCGAAGCTGCTCGAACCGCTCGATCTTCGAATCGGCCCGAACGACAATATAGGAATAGTACACAGGCCCCCGCTTGGTGACAGGGGCCGCAAGCAGTTGCAGGCCGAACCGATCTTTCCCTCGCACGTAGGCGCCGGAGCACACGATCCCCACATGCGCATCGCCGACCCGAAGCAGTTCGTTCGTCTCGGCGTACGTCTTGCGGAAGACGAATTCCACGGGCATGGCGAGCCGGGAAGACAGGTAAGCCTTGAGCGGCCCATAATCGGCCACAGACCGCTCGGGGGACAGCACGGACGCAATGGCTAACTTCAGTGCGTCGCGGTTCCCATGCCTCGGAGTGTCCCGCTCACCATCGGACGCCACCAACGGGATCTTCTGCGGGTTGCTTCTTGGCCGGTCACAGCCGCAAACCCAGACCAATGCGATCACTGCCAGAAACGAACTGCGAGGTGTCTTCACAGCCAGCAGACCTCCATCGCCGCGACTCGACGCACGCTGAGGCTACGACACGGCCAATCGCTGCACCGATGGGGCGGCCGTGAAGCCGATCAATCTGCCGGCAAGGCCTGCCCCTGCCTGTGCTCCAATTCCAGCAGAGCTAGCTGGTGTGCGGAGAGTGCTCCGCGTGGCGAACCCAACTTGCGCATCGAGACGACGTTAACACATCAATGCGCGGAATGCCAGCGATCCTGTGCACGGCATACAGTTCAGCAGGATGCCTCGGTGTTCGATCGGCCTATCAACAACACACGTCACACCGTGGGCTCGGCGGGCTGGGCCAGAAACAATGGCTCAGGGTGGCGCCTGTGGGCGCCGCGGCAAGAGCGGGAGGCCAGATCGGTCCCACGGATGTCATTCGTCCACAACGCCGCCGCGGGAATACGCACCGACTCCCACGATGCGACGTGTGTCCAGTTGACAGGGCGTCGGCGGGGGCGCTATCCCTGTTGCACTCGGCTTTCGAGTCGCTCGCGGCGGACGGCCTGCCACACCCGGTGCGCGGGACATGGCCGTCCAACGCGAGTAAGTGGCACTTACAGGGCGGCGAAGCTGTCTGAAAAGCTGCAATGTTGCCCCGACCCCAATTGCCCAAGAACAGGTGAAGACAGTCCCCCGTGGAACTTGGGTTCGTGCAGCCGCGTCGTCACGATCGCCGATTCACGCCGCGGCGAGGCCGGGGCAGGTATTCCACGGAGGGTATACTCCGGACCGGCTGGGGATACATGGCCATGAGTTGCAGAACTTCCTCGGGGATGTCGTCGCTCACCTGAAGCCCCATTGCCTTGGCCGCGTCATAGGAGATGGGGTGATCGTGTGTCCACGTGCCCTCCGAGAGCAGCTTCGCGAGTTCCTCAGCCTTGTCCGGAGGATACTTGCCGCTCAGCAGGTCGCGCACGGACTCGTGCACCTGGCGCAGGGCCTTCTCCGCCTGGTCAGCCAAGATGAGGGTCCGGTCATCGACCTCAGCGATCGGCTTATCCTGGACCACTTTGGTCAGCGACGCGGCCGGGAACTCCCCAAGCTGCGGATCCACAGGCCCGAGAAACGCGTGGGAACTCATGACGATCTCGTCGGCCGCGAGTGCGATGAGCGTGCCACCTGACATGGCCATGTGCGGCACAAACACTGTGACCTTTCCGGGAAGCTTTTGAATTGCGCGCGCAATCTGGAGCGACGCGAGCACAAGACCGCCTGGCGTGTGGAGAATGAGGTCCAGCGGCACGTCCGGATCCGTCATGTGGATCGCGCGAAGGATCTCCTCGGCATCATTGATGTCGATGTAGCGCAGCACGGGAAATCCGAGCAAGCTCATCGTCTCTTGCCGGTGCACGAGCAAGATGACGCGGCTTTGGCGCATGGCCTCGATCTTGGCGATCAAGCGTTGCCGCGACGCTTCGAGCAGCCGCCGCCGGAATACGGGTTCGAGCGCGGTGATTATGAAAAAGAGCCAGAACATATCGCCAATGCCCATATCTCACCTCCAATAAGGCCGGCGGCCAGACCAAACGGCCTCCATGCTGAACTGGTCGGGGTGCCCCGGCCCACGAGAGGACCGAGGCCTCAAGAAAAACCGATACAGCGCGATGCCGGCCACAAACCCTCCCACGTGTGCCCACCAAGCCACGCCGCCCGCGAGGTGCGACGCGGACACCACGCTCGCGCCGCCGAACAACTGCATCAGATACCACACGCCCAGATAGAAGATTGCCGGCATCGTGAAGAACAGGGGGTAGAAAAAGATGGGAAACATCACGATCACCTGGGCGTACGGAAACATGACAAAGTACGCCCCCATCACCCCCGCGATGGCGCCTGACGCGCCCACCGTGGGGAGAGTGGAATCGGGGTTGAACCAAGCGTGCATGAAAGCCGCGGCAAGCCCACAGCACAAGTAGAACAGGATGAAGCGCACCGGCCCCATTCGGTCCTCCACATTGTCGCCGAACAGCCACAGCGCCCACATGTTGCCGATGATATGCGCCCACCCGCCGTGCAGAAACATGCTCGTGAGAAAGGGCCAGAACGAGTCAGAGTATCCTACCCAACGCGCCCATTCCGGGTGCGTATGCCGCATGGGCACAAGACCGAAATAGTAGATGAACCGCTCCTGCGCCCACTCCGGCAAGGACAACTCAAACATGAACACAAGCGCATTGCAGATGATCAGCAACCACACACCGATCGGCGGATAGCGGCTCGGTATCGAGTCAGCGATAGGAAACATGACAATCAGAAACCCCGACAGAATCACCGAGTCAATCTGCCACGCGCCGGCGCAACGATCCCTCCGCTGCTCCATCCGGGCGCACAGTCATGACGCGTTCCCCAGCAGGCTATCCGGGAACATCTTGCGGGCGTCGGTATTAGGAGGCCTTGGCTGCGCGCGTCGCCTTCGATTTCAGCCCTGGCTTTCGAGGAGCCCGCTCTCGCGGAAGTTGCCCCGACGCGTGGAGCAACATCTCCAGACGACGGTTCCCACGCGGAGTCGCCTGGCTGCGTCGCGAACGCCACTGGCAGGCGTGGCGTGGCGTGGGATTCCGGGAATGGCAGCTCCTGCAAGTCTGAGCATGCGGAGATGCTAACGCACCTCTGTCGCGTTGTCCAGACGTTTCATGCGCATGGTGCCCCAATGGTGTTCGACACGCGGCACACAATCGGCCGGCGAACACGATTGGAGCGTGATTCTCCCATCGTGGCCGGTGTTGTCGGTTGGGGGTAGTCGGTGTTTGAGCCGCGCCATTCCAGTCGAGAACCACAGACCGCCGCCCCGTGCATCGGATCAGTGATCTTGCGGAAGTCGTGGCCGCCGCGGCGGGGCAGATATCGCGCCAAACGCCATTGTCCCCAGACCCCGGGCCGCCTGGGCGGGACTCCAAACAGCGGCAACCCACTCGCTTGGCGACATCACGCAGCCCAACACCTGCGGCGGCGAAGGGGATACCCCGGCCACCGATTTCCGCTCGCCTCCTACCCCAGGAACTTCCCTGCTCCCATCCGCTTCCCCGTCTCCGTACGGAAGACCTTGCGTGCGAGCTTCTTCACTTCCTCCTCGCCTCGGCCCTCGGCTTCGTCGGCCAGATTGACGAGCCAGTCTGCATCCCAGATGATCTGGAATTCGAGCGTGTCGATATCGTTTGCACTGTGGTGGCTGCCCACGATGCGGCACACGTGGTCGATCTGTTCGTGGGGCACGTTGTGCTTTTCGAGGATCTGCCGTGCGATGGCCGGCCCCTCCATCTCTTGGTATTTTCCGGCACAGGAGCCGTGCTTGCGTTCGGCCTCTTGGATACCGATATCGTGGAGGAGGGCCGCGGCCTTGACGACTAAGGGATCGCCGCCCTCGGCTTCGAGCAACTGCTGCGCGTAGTCGAGCACGGCAAGCGCGTGGCGGATGCGCCGGTCGTCGTCGCCGAACACGCCCTTCATCTCATCGATGAGCCCGTCGCAGAGGGATGCGGCGCAGGAGGCCGGCGCGTCGGCGTCGGTGTCGGCGTCGAGGCCAAGGCACTCCTTCGCGTACTGGCACCACTCTGCGCAGCCCAGCCTCACCTTGGGGTTCATCACGTCCCCGCCACACTTGCCACACTTGCGTTGGGGGTCGTCTTTCCAGAACTCGATGGGCGAGGCGCAATGGGGGCAGGCGACCTCGAAGATGTCGCCAGTCTTCCAAAACCGGCGATCTTGGCCGGGACACTTGTACAGCGCCATTGTCGTAATCCTTTCTGGGGCCGCGGGCGGCGGGGCTCACCCGCCGTAGAGGTCGTTCCTCGCGACTTGCGCCTGATACGCGGCGGCCTGAGCCTGTCGAGCAAGCCTGTCGATCTCGCGCAGCGCACCCGTGGCCACGATCGTCTGGTCGTTGTCGAGCACAAACGCGGTCGTGTTTTCCGATACCCCGTATCGCTGATGCAGAATCTGATCGGGGTCGCGTAAGGTGACCATGCCGGGTGCGGTGACGTCACATTTGTGCGGACATCGCTGAGCGGACGCCCTACAACGCCCGCAGGAGCAGATGAGCACGACCGTGACGTCTCGCGCGGGCACGATGCCCTCGTTCCTCAGTTTGGTCACCGTGTCCGCGCAACCTCCCGTAGTGAACACCAGAATCGCAGCATCGTCGAGCACGGACGAAAGCGTCCTCTTGTGCCCTTGGGCATCGGCGAAGTTTACATCGGGAGCTGGCGCCCCGATCTGCACGGCCGGGGCGCCGGAAAGGATCGTGCCGGAAAGCGATTCCACGCGCGTGGTGTTGCATCCAAGTGGCAGGGCCAGCAACAGCACCCAAGAGGCAATCCCTAGTCGGCCGAACATAGCGGTGTCCTCCTCTACCAGATAGAAGAAACGATGTCCTGGCTGGCAAGAACACGCGGCCCTGTCGGGGGCCACGCGCGGACGCGATGCCCAGGCTTGGCTGGCGGCCAAGGGGTCGAGGCGAGAAGCTGCACGGCGGCGAAGGTTTAGAGGCGCCCCGCCTTCAGCCACGAATCGCTGTAGATCTGCTTGTTCATGCACATCTCAGCCGTGAGTGCGGCGTCGACCAGTTCCGTATCCAGCACGTCGCAGATCGCCGAGTCCATACCAACGGCCGCTCCCATGACCAGGAACGTGCGGTTGATGAGCGACTTGAGGCTGTGCTTGGGCGCCATCTGTGAGACGTTGCTCAGCCCGACCGTGATGTGCGGAGGCGGGTCGGCCATGTACAGCACTTGGGTGATCACTTCGAGGATGAAGCGCGGCTGATCCTGGCTGCAGTTGAGCGGCAGCACGATGGGATCGATGAAGATCCGGTCGGTCTCGACTCCCGCCATCATGGTCTTTTCCATGATCGTGGCTGCGATCTCGACCCGCTTCTCAACGTTCTGCGGCACGCCCTCCTTGTCCATGGTCAGGGCGATGAGCGAGCACTCGTGTTCCTGCACGAGTGCGAGGTACCTGTCCAGCACTCCATCATCGCTCTTGGTGTTGAGGGGGCACGAGTTGATGATGAAATTCGTGCCCTTGTTCACGACCTCGATGCCGGCCTGGATCACGTTGAACTTCTGCGAATCGAGCGCGAGAGGGGTGTCGCACGTCTCCTGGACGGTCTCGACAAGCCACTTCATCGCGTCCTCTTGGTCCGCGGCCGCGGTGCCCACGTTCACGTCGAGGTACTTCGCGCCGGCCTCCGTTTGCCTTTTGGCCAAATCTTGGATGACGGTCTTATCCCGGTCGGCTACAGCCGCCTTCACGTCTCGGAACATGCCGTTGATACGTTCGCCAATGAAGATCATCGTCGAGTCTCCGCTCGGGTGTTTGGGGGGGGGAAAGGGGATCAGCCTGTGAGATCGGCCACGAGGCCCTTGATCGTCGCCGCGGTCTTGGGGTGCCGGACGCGGCAGATGTCCGCGCCCGACTGGAGCAGCGCGGCCGCGGTGACGGTTTCCCACATGGGGCCTCGGATCGACTGCGGGCCCCACTCAGGGGCGTCCGCGTCGTTGGACCGGGCTTCCTTGCTCTTCCAGGCTTCGAAGCCGCAGTCGCAGATGGTGGGCATGGCCATCATCTTGTCGCCGCCCAGGGCCGCGAGGCGTTCACGTTCCTGGATGCTGTACGTGTACTCAAGGCCGTAGCCCAATGCGCCCGTGGTCTGGAACATCACGATTCGGTCGAGTGGAAAGTCCATCTCCGATACGAGAATGTTCACCTGCTTGGCGATGTTGATGTCCAACGGAGCCAAGGAGATGATGCTGTGGCCGTCGGCCAGCGCGACCGCGGCCAGCGTCTTGTAGTTCGCTTCGGTCACCACGCCGAGCAGGCACCGCTCTCCCTTGGTGGCGGCGGAAACCTGGGGCATAACCGCGTTGTCCTTGGCATCGTCGCCACATCCCCAGATGATGAGCGGCACGCCCACGGCCTCCAGCACGGCTTTGGCCGCGGCCACGGCTTGCTCCGCCGAGCGGTCGCCCTTGTCCGGATGGATGCCGTCGAGCTTGAGACAGATCAGGTCCGCGCCGTATTCGTCGACACACTTCTTGGCCCAAGCGCCGGGGTCGTCCCACACGTCGCTGTGGGCTTGCGCGAGCGTCTCCGGCCAATCGCTGGGCGCGGCGTCGAGCACGTCCATGGCCACGTACGTCCTGTTGCCAGCCTCGCCCTCGAAGTCCATGTAGGGCACGGTTTGCGCGCCGCCAACGGTGACGACGCTCGTACGCGTGCCGCCATCATCAGCCGTGGCGCCGATGGCCAATTCGTTCACCTTGTTTGACCAGCGTTCTGCAACGTCTGGAACTTGCATGGTGGGTTCTCCTAACGGGATGGTGTTTTGCGGTCGTTTTCGATGGGGGTGTCACTTCACGCCAAGCTTGGCCAACATCTCGCCCAAGCCCACGAGCGTGGCGTTGTCGTCGGGCAGTGAGGTCAAGGGCGCGCCCGTCGTGGACGCGTCGTAGATGGCCGAGTCATGCGGGAACACGCCAGCCAGCTCCAGGCCCATGTCCGCCACAATGGCTTGGGCCGCGTCGGTCAGCTCGCGCTGGGATGCGCGGTTGATGACCGTAACACGCTGCTTGACCGCGATGGACAACTGCCGCGACAGGTCCACGACTCGCTTGGCCGACTGGAGGCTCACAACGGTGGGCTCCGCCACCGCGATGAGCAGGTCTACGTCACGGGTGGTGCGCCGGGACAGGTGCTCCATGCCGGCTTCATTGTCGACCACGACGAAGGGGTAGTCTTCGCTAGCTTTGTCGAGGAATCCGCGCAGTAGATTGTTGACGTAGCAGTAGCACTTGGGGCCTTCGGGCCGGCCCATGGTGAGCAGGTCGAAGCCCGGCTGCTCCGCGATGGATTGCTGGATCAGCAACTCGATCTGCCGGTCTTTGGACATGCCTTCGGCGATCTTGAGCCGGCGCTCGACCGCGTTGTCGCGAATATCGGCGATCGTGGACTTGACTTCGACTCCGAGCGCAGCGCCAAGCGTGGCATTGGGATCGGCGTCCACCGCGAGCACGGGCCGGCCGAAAGCCTGGCAGAGGTGGCGCACGGTGAGCGCGGCAAGCGTGCTCTTGCCCGTGCCTCCTTTGCCAGAGAATGCGATAGTGAATGCCATTGTCTGTACTCGGTGTCGGAGGCGGCTTCAGCCCGCCACCGCGGGCATGCGCTCGGCAAAGGCCTTCGCAACCGACGGGAACTCGTCGAGGTTGGTGTGGGGCAGGAACTGGGCCTGCACGAACTCGTCCATGTACCGCGGGTTGCTCATCAGATCGAAGTACGTCATCTCCGACGCGATCTTGTGGACGGCGTGGAAGGCCTCGTTGGACAGCAGGGCCATCTTGGCGCCGGCAACGGCCGTGTTGCCAACAAACTTGATGCGCTCGCGCGGCATATCCGGCAGCATGCCGATGGTGATCGCGCTGTCCACGTCAAGATAGTTGCCGAAGCCGCCGGCCAGGAGGACGTGGTGAATGTCGTTGATGCTGAGGCCGAGCGACTCAATCAGCACAGAGATGGCGGCGTAAATCGCGGCCTTGCTGCGCATCAGATTCTGGATATCGAACTGCGTGATTGCGATGTCGGATTGGATACCGGCTTCTTGCTGCCAGGCGATCACGAACTCAGGGCCGTCGTGCCCTTGCCGAATGCGGTCGCAGGGCAGGTCCATTTGGATGCGGCCGGTGCGGTCGATCACGCCAGTGCGCAGCATCTCAGCGAGACAGTCGAGCAGGCCGGAGCCGCAGATCCCGCAGGGCGGGGCGTTGTCGATCGTCACGTAGGCCACGTCGAGGCCGGCGACGAGGGTGAGCTTTTCGATGGCTCCTTGGGCCGCCCGCATGCCGTGGCGCACGCCGCTGCCCTCGAAGGCTGGCCCGGCCGAGGCGGAGCAGCACACGAGCCACTCGCGGTTGCCCAGCACGACTTCGCCATTGGTGCCGATGTCGACAAACAGGGCGATCTCTTCGGCCTCGTGCAGTCCAATGGCCAGGATGCCCGCGGTGATGTCGCTGCCCACGTATGCGGCGACGCTGGGCAGGCAGTAGAGCACGCCGCGAGCACTGATGCGCAGCCCGGCTTCGCCCGCGCGCAGCGAGGGGATAATGTTGGCGGAGGGCACGTACGGCTCGCTGCGGATGCCCGCCGGATTCATGCCAAGCAGGAAGTGCATCATGGCCGTGTTGCCGGCGCACATGACGCACCCGATCTCGGTGAGGTTGATCTCCTGGCGGTTGGCCAGAGCTTCGATCAGGTGGTTCACGTCGCCCAGGACCAGCTTCGTCATTTCATCGAGGGCGTCGTTCTGCACCGCGTAGATGATACGCGCGATGTAATCTTCGCCGAAGCGGGCCTGGGAGTTGTACGTGGCTTCGGCATCGATCGTTTCGCCATTGGCGAGATTGATCAGATGCGCGACCACGGTCGTGGTGCCGATGTCTACGGCCACGCCGAAGTGGCGCCGCGACGTGTCGCCAGGCTCGATCTCCACCAACACCTCGGCCGGCCCTCGGTGGGCGATGATCGCCGTCACCTTCCAGCGCGCCTGTCGCAGGAGCGTCGAGAGTTCTTGGAGCAGGTTGAACCCGGTCTGCATAGTGTCGGGCTCAATGCCAATCTGCTCGCCAACGGCAAACGAGAGCCGTTCGTGGTCTGCGACCGTGTCCTCCGAGGTGGGAGGTGAGAGTTCCACATACACCTTGCGCACCAGCGGGTCAACGCCCGCCTCGACGATGTGCGTCAGCCCCGACGGTTGCATGATGGCGAGGCGGTGAGCATCCAGATCGAGCGGGATACGCCCGGGCAGCATGCGCGTCTCGTCGGGCACGATGATTTCGGCCGGCCCCCAAATCGTCGTCTCGCACGCGAGGACGTAGTTCTGCTTGATCTCGTCCCGGGTGAGCAGGGTCGTCGGCGGGCTGTCGAGGATGCCCACGTTGACGATCACCCGGCACTTGCCACACACCGCGTTGCCGCCGCAGGCGTTGTTGAGGTACACCTCCGCCTTGCGGGCCACGGCCATGATGGTCTCGCCAGGGACCACGTCGACCGTCACGTCGTCGGGCAGGAAATGCACCTTGACTAGGCGCTCTGCGGTCGTGGATACCTCTGGGTCGTCGGCGGTCATATGGGTGCGTGCGCGATCCAAACTGTGGGAAAGGGCCGATTGGCGGACACGGCGTGGCCAAGTCTACGCGCCGGCCCAAACCTGTTTCAGGTAGGTCGGCAATGTGGCTGACTCGCGCGGCCCAACGAGGATCTCCCAGCCCGTCTCCTCCTCAAGCGCACCGGACATGACGGCCAGGTAGCCGGGGATGATGAGCTTCTTGTGTGAAACCTTGTCCGCGATGCCAACGTCTTGCATGGCGCGCGCGACCTTCCGCTCGCTGAGCTTGTCGCCCGAGTACGCGGTGAGCACGGATGTGCCTTCGGTGTCGACCGCGAGGATGTAGGCCGGTATGCGCGCGGCCTCCACGTCGCTCTCCACGCTGTAGTACGTGAGCGAGAAGTTGGTGGTGAACATGACCGGGGAGTTCGCATCGACCTCGCCCACCTCGTAGAGCTTGGGCTCGACCTGCACGGGCTTCTGGGGGTCGGTGTAGATATTCATGCGCGTGGTGAGCAGGGGCATGATCTGCCCGGGCTCCACGCAATGGGTCACCACGATCCCAGCATACTTGCAGACGTACGTCGCCGCCGCGGCGATCTCCGCGAAGGGGTCGCTGGAGCGCGCCATGGCCAGGCACGGGTAACCCAGCTCTCGGAAGCTCTTGCGGATCGCCGCGCGCCGGGCCTGGGTCAGCTCAACAATCGTGGCCTTGACTGTGGGCCGCGTGACGTCGAGCACGATGTCTTCCACACCGGCGGCCTTGACCTTCTCGACCAGCCCTGCCGTGGCGTCGAGTGAGTCGGCCTTGACCGCGAGCGGACAGGCGGCGTCCTTCGCAATCTGAGCCATCTCGTCCACATTGCTCTCGGTCGCCGCGTGAATGAGCGGCTTGCGCGCAGCCACGGGGCCAAGCGCTTGCTTGATGTTCGCGGGCGAGTCGCTCATGAGCACGAGCGCGAGCGGGGTGCCGTCGGCGACCGCCTGGACGGCCGCGGCGAACTTGGCGCCGTCGCCGGACTCGTTGATGACCACCGCGCCGTCGATCTCAATCTCCTGGCCGACGCGCACGAACTTGAGCGCGGCCAGCTTCTTGATGCGCTCAGCCAAGGCGTCGGCATCGAGCGTATCGCTCACCGTGACGCAGATGCCGCACGGATGGTGGAACTTCTCCTCGTGCCGAAAGAGGACGGTTTCCTCGCCAACTGCGATCTCGTGCGTGTCGGGCGTGCCGATCTTCACCAGCCGGATCGGCGGCGCGGACGCGGCGCCGAGTGCGGCCTTCACGTCGTCGGTGGCGTCGGGGCACTCGTCGAGGTTGGCCTTCTTTTGCGCAAACTGCACCGCGAACACCATGCAGGTGGGGCGGCCGCACTTCTTGCAGTTGGTCTTGGGCAGCAGCTTGAAAATGTCGAGGGCAGTCAAAGCCATTGGGGGTCTCCTCGGGGGACGTAAAACGTAACGAGTAAAACGTAAGGGGAGCAGCCCTTCGCCACGTTTTACGTTTCTTGCGTTTTACTCAGAACATCGATTCCATTGCCATGGCCGGGTGCTCGACCGCGACGCAGTGGTTCATGATCGTTTCTTCGTCGGTGCCGACGGTCTCGTCGGCGATCTTGTCGATAAAGTCTTCGCCCAGGTCCAACTCGACCGAGCGCTTCACGATCTCGTCGCGCAGTTCCTCCTTCAGCTCCTTCGGCATCCAACAGACGCGAGCCAAGCCTCCGTCTGCGACGATGAACTTGCGGCTCGCAATGAACTGCTTGCTGTGGCCAATGAAACCCGGGCACTGGAGGCCGCCTCCGACCGTGCCGGCGAGCGTCGAGAACTTCATGCCACAGGGCGTTTCATCCGGGAACTCGCGGTTCACGATCATGATCCCGTTGCACATGGGCAAGAGCGCGGAGATGCACTCGAAGCAGCCGCACGAGGTCATGGGGTCGTTGACCATGCTGTACGCGCTGAACTTCTCGATCGAGCGGTTCGAGTTGTCATAGACAAATCGGTTCACGTTCTCCCACTGGCCGAGCTTCTCGTCGACGACGGCCCCCTTCTCAATGGGCTGGTTGGGGCCGGAAGGCGTAATCTAGAACGCGGCCCGGCCGTCGAGCCAGTTGTACGCGCCGCACAGGCCGGAGCGTTCGGGTGTGATCACGCAGACGTGGTTGGGTGCGAAAGACTGGCAGAGCGTGCAAGAATAGAAGAGTTCGACCGACTCGTCGGTCATGCCGGCCAACCGCGCGTCGCGGACCGCGTAGGCGTCTCGCGCGTCTTGGAGCCGGGCGGCCACCTCGGCCTCGTCGGTGATGATTCGCACTTGCACCTTGTCCACGATCGCGCCGTATTCCTGGTGCAGGCGGGCGTGGAGGATGTCGCCAATGTGGTGTGCCCGCAGCCCGGCGGCGAGGCCGTCTTTGCTGAAGCGCACCCAGATGATGTCGCGCTGGCCCATGTGGAAGATGCCTTGCGCTTCGTTGAGCAAGCGGTGGACCTGGCGTTCGAGGATAGGCTCGAAGTCCTTCTGCATCTTCCGGCCGTAGACCTCGATCCAGATGCCGAGAGGCAGTTTGCTGCCCACATCGACCGTGTCAATATCCGGCCCGACGACCTCGATCTTGCCGTCTTCGACGTCGTCGGATGAGTCCCGCGCGATGCAGAACTCGAACGCGGCCGTGCGGTTGCCGCCCATCTCACAGTGCATGTCTTCCTTGCGTACGCGCTCGCCTTCGAACGCGGCGCCATAGGGCACGGGCACGGGCACATCGTGGATCGTAATCTTGAGCCCGCGCACCTCGATGGCCTTGGCCACGATCTCATCGTGGGGCACGTTGCTCACCACGTGCTCGTACGTGCAGATGCCGGTGGGTAGGATCTGCGGAATGTCGGTGTCCGCGATGACGGGGAAGCCGAAGTTGATCGCGCCCGCCGCGTTCGCGTACTTCTCGTCGTCCACCTCGCCGAGCGCGACGACAAACGCGAAGATGCGGTTCTTGTTGTAGAGCAGGTTGCGCCGGAAGTCGCCCGGCGGCACGCCGCCAAAGGAGAGCGCGGCGCGGGACGCGAAGCCCAGCGAATAGATGGTGGCCGTGATGTCCTTGCCGAAAGGCACCAGGCGCGTGTCCCAGCCCATCTGCACGCCTTCCTCGGCCAACTGCTCGGCGAAGGATACGCCGTTGGTGTTGCCCGAGATGAACACGTATAGGTTCTTCTGCTGAAGCTCTCGGGCAATCTTGACCGCGGTCTCGTTGTCCGGCGCGGCCCCGACGATCGCGGCAAAGCCGGGCGCGGTCCCGTCGACGAACTCGATGCCGCGCTCGCGCAAGATCACGTCGTCGGCCGCGCCGAGCCAGAAGTCCTGTACTGGGGCCGGGCCCACAAGGTACTTGCAGGCCTCGATGATCTCTTCGGCGAAGAGCGTGGCCATGCCGGCGTCGAGCGTCGGGCCCAAGTAGGGTACCCACGCGCTTTCGCGCGGGGGATCGGGCAACAGGGCTTTGGCCTCGTCGAGGACCTGGCCAAAGTCGCTGAGCTTCTCGACCACGACGCCCATCATGGAGTAGATGATGGGCACGTAGTAGGCCGTGTTAGGCAACTCGACCGCGCAGTCCTCGCCCTTGTCGGCGATGGTTTATGCGAGCTTCTGCTCAGCCTGGGCGACAATCTGGTGGGCGCCGCGGATCGCGGCGCTGGCAATGATTCTGGACATGGGATGCGAATCCTATCTGCTTCGATGTCTAGTCGGAAAGTGCAGGCCGTGGCTATTCGACGGAAAGCTGCCTTCGGTCGTCCATGTCGTAGAGCTTGCGTTCGCTCTCGACGTTGATGCCAAGCGCGTCGCGCTTGCGCTCGATGTGGTCGATGACGAGGCCGGGGACTTTCGAGAAGTCGGGCTCGAAGGCCCACTTGCCGCCGGTGTCGGCCTCGATGCCGTTCGTAAGATACTCGTGCACGTCCGGCGCGCCCTCAACTGGCGACTCCATGCCGAAGACGGTGTACGTGCCGGAGGCCACGAAGTACTGGCCAATGGAGATGGCCTTCTCGTGCATCCATTCGAGGCACACGCCTGCCGCGGGCAGGGCGCTGATGTCGTCGCCCAGGCCGCCGGTCTTGACGAGTTCGCTGAGGGCGATGAGGATGCGGCTGTTGTCTACGCACGCGCCGCTGTGGAGCACGGGGGGCATGCCCACGGCCTCACACACCTCGCGCAGGCCCGGGCCCGCGGCCTCCATCATCTCGGGCAGTTGGAGGCCGTTGATCGCGCACTGGATCGCGGCGCAGCCCGTCTGCACCACCAGCACGTCGTTGGCGATGAGTTCCTTGACCAGTTCCACGTACGCGTCCGCGCCCAGGCCCTTGCGCACGTTCACGCAGCCCACGACGCCGGCCACGCCGCGAATGCGGCCGTTGATGATGTTGTCGTTGAGCGGCTGATACGAACTGCGGAACCGGCCGCCCAGCATGTGCAGGATCGCTTCATGGCTGAAGCCCACGATGGCTTCAGAGTGCGCGTCCGGGATGCGCACGCGCTCCCGGTCCCGATGCGCGTAGTTCTCGATGGCCATGGACACGATCTGCTTGGCCGTGTCGAGCGCCTTCTCGTGGTGGAACTCGATGTGCTCCACGCCGGCGATCTTCGCGCGGGGCGACGTGGTGACCAGCTTGGTGTGGAAGCGGCCGCTCATCTCCGCGTGGCCCTGCATGATGCACTGGATGTCGACCACGAGCAGTTCGACCGCGCCCGTGGCCACCGCGAACTCCTGCATGGACATGTTGCCGGCGATGGGGATGCCGTGGCGCACGAGCAGCTCGTTCGCGGTGCAGCAGATGCCGGCAAGCAGGATGCCTTCGGCGCCGGCGTCCTTGGCTTGCTGCACGAGTTGCGGATCCTGCGTAGCCACCGCGATCATCTCCGAGAGTTCCGGTTCGTGTCCGTGGACGATGATGTTGACCGCGTTCTCCTGGAGCACGCCGAGGTTCAACTCGCCCTTGAGCGGCGAGGGCGTGCCGAAGAGGATGTCCTGGAGTTCGGTGGCGACCATGGACCCGCCCCAGCCGTCGGACAGGGAGCAGCGGGAAGCCTGCTTGATCAGGTTGACATAGTCTTGGTCCGAACCCATGCTCGTGCGGTGCATGCACTCGGTGACTTCGCGGTCGATGGCCCGGGGCTCGATGCCGAGATCCTTCCAGAGCTTCTGCCGCGGCTGGGGGGCGCGCGTGAGGAAGCGCTGGGTGCCTTCGGATTTGCCGAATTCGGCAAGCGCGGCCTGGCCCACTTCGAGCGCAAGCTCATCGGTGGATTTGTCGGCCGGGTCGATGCCCATCCATTGGGCCACATGGCGCAGCTTGCCGGGATCGCGGATTTCGTAGCCCTGGGCCTCGTGCTTGGCGGTGCTGATGAGCAGCTCTGCGACCGCGCGGCCGTGGTCGGAGTGGGACGCGACGCCGGCCGCCACTGCGCGCACGAAGCCGCGCGCGGCGATCGTGTTCGCGTCCGCGCCGCACACGCCGCAATCGGCCTTGGGGGAAATGCGGCAGGGGCCCATGTGGCAGTGCCGGCAGCAGACGCCGGTCTTGCCAAACTTGCACACAGGCGTTTGGGCTTCGACGCGGTCCATCGCGGTCTCGATGCCCTCTTCTCGCATAAACTCACATAGCTTGACCGCGCCTTCGTTGGCGCTGCCGCAGGGGAACCTCATGGGTCGACTCCTCGTTCGGGTCGTAGTTTGTGGCTGTGTGGCCCTAGCTGGCGAGCCGGGCCTCAAGTTGCTGCATGATGGCCGTGGCTTCGGCCAGCAGCATGTCATTGTCGTCGTACGCCGGGCGGCCGGCGAGGTCGGCTTCGAGCGTCTGCTCGTTGTAGGACAGACAGCCGAGGACGGCCGCGCCGGGAATAGCGTCTTGCACGAACTGCCGGTGCGCGTCTTTGCGGACCTTGTTGCCCACGACGAAGACGCGTTGGATACCGATCTCCTGCGCGAGCCGCGCCACCCTGCGCGCGGTCTCGGCGCTCCGTTGGCTGGGCTTCACGAGCACGAGCAGGGCGTCGACACCCTCGACCGTGGCGCGGCCTAGGTGCTCCACACCGGCCGCCATGTCGGCAACGACCACTTCGTCGCGTTGGAGCATCAAGTGGCCGAGCAGGGTCTTGAGGAACGCGTTCTCGGGGCACGCACACCCGCCCCCGCCTTTCTGGATGCCGCCGAGCACGAGGAGGCGAACGCCGTCGCGCTCCACCCAGAACTTCTCGGGCAGGTCCGACACCTGGGGGTTCATCTTGAACATGGCCCCGGCCGCGCCGCCGGAGGAGCCGGTGCGCTCCGCGATCAGATCCTCCATCTCGGCCAGAGGGGTGAGGTCGCTAGCGTTCTCGATTCCGAGAGCCGATGCCAAGTTTGACGCCGGGTCCGCGTCGATGGCCAGCACCATCTTGCCTTGGTCGGCCATGATCTTGGCCAGCACGGCCACAAGCGTCGTCTTGCCGGAACCGCCCTTGCCTGAAACGGCGAGTTTCAGCCCGCCAGCCGCGCCGGCGGGCCCAGGCTGCTGGGCTGAGCACCGTTGGCGGCCGGCCTTCGCCAACAGCGCCGCTACGCGGCTCTTGAGCATTTCGAGATCGACAGGCTTCTCCAAGAAGTCTCTCGCGGGCAACTGCGAGTCGTCGATGTCGTCCGCGCTGACACCCAGTGGAAAGCGGGCGTTCACAGACGTGAGCAGAATGACGGGTATGCCTCTGAGTTGTTCCGAACGTGCAATCTTGAGCCCGGCCGAGCTGTCCTCGGGGAACATCACGTCCAGCAGGACCAAGTCTGGCTTGCGGCGTTCGAGAGACTCGAGTCCCTGTTCCGGCGCGTGCTTCACCTCCACGTCGTGGCCGGCATCGAGCAAGACCATGCGCGCGGCCGAGGAGAAATCCTCGTCGTCGTCGATGATCAGGATGTAAGCCATGGCGACACTCCTCGCTCTCCCCCCACTCGTCTTCAACACCAACGCGCCCCCGGTCAATAACTATAGCGCAAAACACATGTCGTGCCTATCCGGGAGGCATGCACACGGGGACCCTAACGGTCTTTCCCGGCCTGAGCCAAGAGCGCCGCCACGCGGTTCTTCAGCGCCTCCAAGTCGATGGGCTTCTCCAGAAAGTCCTTCACAGGAAGCCACGTGTCGTCAATGTCATCTGCACTGAAGCCGAGCGGGAACCGCGAGTTCACGGCAGTGAGCATGATGACAGGAATGCCTCTGAGCTGTTCCGAGCGCGCGATCTTGAAGCCGGCGGAATTGTCTTCTGGAAACATCACGTCCAGCAAGACCAGGTCCGGCTTGCGGCGCTCGAGGGACTTCAGCCCGGGCTCTGGCGTGTGTTCCACCTCGACTTCGTGGCCCGCGCCCTGGAAGACCGTGGATGCGGCCATGGAAAAGTCTTCGTCGTCATCGATGATGAGAATGTAAGCCATTGCTGAACTCCTCTCGCCGGCTTATTCCGGGTCTACACCGGGAAGTTCTGGTGAAAAGTGTAACGTAAACCGCGTACCATGTCCCGGCTTGCTGGCCACTTGCACGCGAATGCCATGTGTTCGCGCCACATGACTCACGATGGCGAGGCCAAGCCCGGTGGACTCTCTGTTGTGGCTCACGGCTTCGTCGGTGCGGTAGTACTCGTCGAACACGCGCGGCAGCTTGTCGGGCAGGATACCGATGCCCTTGTCCTCGACGGACACCAGCGCTTCGTTGTTGCCAGTCTGGCGACACACCACCCGAACATGGCCGCCCTGCCGCGAGTAGTTGACCGCGTTGTCAATGAGGTTTGATAGGAGCATCTTCATGTGGTCTTCCACGCTCCAAATCAGCGTGGGTTCCACGTCCGCCTCGATGGTGATCCGGTTCGCCTGAGCGACTTCCGCAACGCGGCTAATGGCCCAATTGATGATCTCGGCCAGGTCGATCTCCACGTCGTCCGGCCTCCGCCCAGCGGTGGTGCGAAGGTTGGCGAGTTGGAGCATCTGCTGGATCTCGTTGGCCAGTCGCTGGCATCGCTCGGAGATGCGGGTCACCACGGTGAGGGCGACATCCGAGAGCGGGCCGCAGTAGCCGTTTGTGAGTAGTTGGGCGTTCGCGTGCACCGCGGCGAAGGGCGCCTTGAGTTGGTGCGTTGTTTCGAGCATGTGGCGCGTGCGCTCCTCGTGAGCCGCGGCCAATTGCCGGTTGGTCTGGGCGAGCCGATGGTCTCGCTCGCGCACCATGACCGAGAGCTTCGACACAAGGTACCAGACTGTGGCGAACACTGCAACGGCAGTCGCCATGTTGACCGTGAGCACGACAGGCGTCGTGTGGATGGCCTCCCGGACCGCGTCGCTCGCGAACACATCGGTCGGCTGGAGGAGACCCGCGCGTTCCGCACCAATGCAGCCCATGAACAGCACGCACGCCATGACAGTGACGCCGAAGGACTGGGCTCTCGAGAAGAAGATGCAGGCCAGCGCAATGTGCAACACGTAGGCGAAGGGGGCGAAGGTGGACAAGCTCCCGGCCAGATGCACCACGCCCGTGAGGATGAGCAGGTCGAAGGCGATCTGCAGCCAAAGATTCGCTTTGACTTGATCGGCGGCTCTGGAGCGCAGGTGCGCGATAAACCCCACGTTGCCCACTGACAGGATCAGGGCCACCACGATCGGCCAGTGCGCACCGGGGCGAAGCCCAACGCCCATGAGCAGGTCGGGGAACAGGCCCACGGCCCAGAACACCGCGAACGCGAGCACCACAAGCCAACGCAGCCGGCAGAACCATTTGGCGTTGACCACCAGGATCGGCAGCGGCATGGTGTGCGAGAGCGACTTCGGAATCGCAGCCTTGGCGCTCCCATCGCCAAGCGGCAACTCGTACTCGCCTTCCGGCGCGTCGTCGGCATTGGGTTCGATGGGGGGTGGACCGTCAGAACTTGTCATAGAAGATGTCATCGGGGGGCAGGCCTTTGCCTTCCAACACTCGCGTGGCCGCCTCGATCATAGGCGGTGGGCCGCACATGAAAGCCTGGCGCCTCTGTCCGGGTTCGAGGTACTTGTCTACGGCCAGGTGGATGAAGCCCGTTTCGCCATCCCAGGATTCGTCCGGACCTAGCGGGTCCGATAGCGCGTAGATGACCTTGAAATTGGGGTGTTTCTTGGCCAGCTCCTGGAACTCGTCGAGATAGAAAACGTCCTTGGTCGTGCGACACCCGAAGAAGAGCCAGCACGTGCGGTCCGGCCAGCGGTCGTAGATGGAGTATACAATGTTGCGCACGGGCGCCATGCCGCAGCCGCCCGCGACACAGACAATATCGACCTCGGGATCTTCCGACAGGACGAACTCGCCGAACGGCCCGGTGAATACGACCTCGTCGCCTTCCTGCCAGCTGTGGAGGTACGTCGAACCAATGCCGCCCGGGACCAAGCGCACGACGAGATCGACAATGTTGTTTTCATACACCGGGGACGCAATCGAGTACGCGCGGAATACCGGGCCATCTGGAGATGGCGCCTGCACCTGCACGTACTGGCCGGGGCGATGCGATATCTCCTCCGGCTCGCGAAGCCGGAAGCGCAGGCCCTTGGTGTCGGGTGTGAGTTGTTCCGCCTTTTCGCAGACCGCGTTGAACAGCTTGACGTTGAGCAATTCGGCGGGTATGCGCGCCTCGATGTCCTCGCGAACCTTCACCTGGCACGCAAGACGCACGTTGCTGCGGATCTCCTTGCGCTCCAGGTAGGGCGTCTCGGTGGGAAGGACCGGACCGCCCCCCGAGAGGACGGTGATCTTGCAAAACCCACAGGAGCCCTTGCCGCCGCAGGCCGAGGGGATGAAGACTTCGTTCTCGTACAAGGCCGACAGCAGCGACTGCCCGCCTTCCACTTCGAGCACGCGCTCACCGGCATTGATGTCAACTTGGCAGATGCCATAGTTGATCAGCAGCCGCTCGGCCAGGGTCAAGACCGCGGCAAGTCCGACGAGCAGGCCGGAGAAGGCGAGGATGGATAGCGCATAGACCATGTGGCTTCTCTGTGCGATCGCTGGGGGGCTACTGGATGGCGACCATGCCGGCAAATCCCATGAATGCCATGGCCATGACTCCAGTCACGACCATGGTGATAGCCATACCCTGAAAAGGTCGGGGGATATGGCTGTACTGCATCTTCTGGCGCAGGCCGGCCATAAGCACGATGGCGAGAGCCCAGCCCACGCCCGCACCGAATCCGAAAGCGACTGATTGGACGAAGGTGTACTGGCGGATGACCATGAAGAGCGCAGCCCCCAAGATCGCGCAGTTCACCGTGATCAGCGGCAGGAAGATGCCCAACGCGTAATAGAGCGCCGGGCTGAAGCGTTCGATAAACATCTCCACGAATTGCACGAACGCCGCAATGACCGCGATGAACACGATGAACGTGAGATGGGTGAGGTCGGTTGCACACAAAGGGGCATCCGCCACCAACACCTGGTAGTAGATCGCGTGGTTGAGCGCGGTGGTGCACGTCATGACGAACGTGACCGCGATGCCCAACCCCACTGCCGTGTTGATCTGCCGCGAACACGCAATAAACGAACACATGCCCAGGAAGTTGGACAGTAGGATGTTGTTGGTGAAAATCGCGGCGATCAGGATCACCAGTGCGGAGGTCTCATTCACGGCTTTTTCTCCTCCTCAGGCTCAGGTCCGCGCACCGCGTTGAACACCGCGATGAGGAACCCCAGCGCGATGAACGCTCCCGGCGCGAGGATCATCACCTGGTTGGGTGTGTACCAATCGGCCGAGAGCCACGTCGTGCCGAACACCTTGCCCGTGCCGAGCAATTCGCGGCAGAAGCCGATGATGCCCAAGACCACCGCATAGCCAAACCCATTGGCGAGTCCGTCGAGCACCGACAGCATGGGCGGGTTCTGGAGCGCAAACGCCTCGGCCCGGCCCATGACGATACAGTTGGTGATGATGAGGCCCACGTACGGGCCGAGTTGCTTCGACATGTCCCAGTAGAACGCCTTGAGGAACTGGTCGAAGAGGATCACGAAGGTCGCGATGATGGCCACCTCCGCAATCATGCGGATACGCCGGGGCGTGAAGGTCCGCAGCAACGACACAAACAAGTTGGACATGGCGCACACGAAGATGAGCGCGCATCCCATGACCAATGAGTTCTCCAGGCGGTTCGTGACCGCGAGCGCGGAGCAGATGCCCAGCGTCTGGATCGCAATCGGGTTCGTCGTCCAAACGCCTTCTCTCAGCGTCTGCTTGGCTTTGCCAGGGGCCGACCCGCAGCCAGGTGCAGCACATTCAGCCATGGGTTTGGCTCTCCTTGAGGATTTTTCCGATGACCTCGTTGAGCATGGTCTGGACCTTGTCACCCGTCATGGTCGCCCCTGTGATGCCATCAACTTCGTTCGCGGCCGACGCCCCTTGGCCACGCCGGATGACGATGCCCTGTTGGCCTTGGCGAGACACGATCTGTTTGCCCTTGAACTGACGGCGGAACCGCTGGGACACGATCTAGCCGCCCAGGCCAGGCGTCTCTTCCTGCTTGTTGAACGTGATGCCGCGGATGGTTCGCATGTCAGGTTCGAGCGCGAGCAGGCCTTCGATGGGGCCCCAAAGGCCGGGCCCAGCAAAGGGCACGGCAACCGCACCGCCCGCGCCGCCGGCGGTGTACACGGTCAAGTCGCCGAGCGTCCGCTCCTGTACGGCCTTCTCCAGCTCCTGGGTCGACGCGCCTTTCGGCACCGGCACACCCAGCACCTGGAGAATGTTGCGGACTTTGTCCGCCTTTTCGTTCGCTTCGCGATAGGGCTTGGCGAACTGGCCGGCGCCTGTCAGCAGCACAGAGCAGACGATACCCAACACCAGCGCGTAGACCAAGGTGTAAGCGCTATCCTTCATGCTGAAGCCTCCGTAGGCGGATACGAATGGCGACGTGGTCCAAGAGCGGTGCGCAAATGTTGCCCAAGAGGATGGCGAACATCATGCCCTCGACGTAACCGGTGAGATTCCGGATGAGCACGGTGACGACACCAATGAGAATGCCGTACGCCCATTTGCCCTCCTGCGTCGTGGGGCAGGTGACGGGGTCCGTGGCCATGAAGAAAGCGCCGAATAACAGCCCGCCGGAGAGCAGGTGCAACAAGGGCTGGCCGAACGTGGCCGGGTCCAAATGGTGCAGACACGCCCCCAGCAGCGCAAACGATCCAAGGATCGCCGCCACGGTCTGCCAGGCCGCCACGCCAGTGGCGAGCAGGAACAGGCCGCCCAAGACGACCGCAAGCGCAGAGGTCTCGCCCGCGCTGCCAGACGTGGTTCCCAAGAGCAAATCCAACACGTGCACCTGGTTGAGCGCGCCTTGCTTCATCAGCACTAGCGGCGTGGCGCTGCTGATCGCGTCGGTTTGGGACGCATCGACATACTGGGCCACGCGGCCCAGCGCACCCGAGCCGGGCTTGATCCAATTCGCGGACATGGCCACCGGGTAGCCGATGGCGAGAAAACAGCGGCCCACGAGCGCAGGGTTGAACACGTTTCGGCCCGTGCCGCCGAAAAGCTCTTTGCCCACGACCACCCCGAACGCGACACCCACGCCAACCATCCACAAGGGCAGAGCCGGGGGCAACACCAGCGGGAAGATCAAGCCGGTGACCAAGAAACCTTCGTTGATCTCCTCCTTGCGCACAATGGCAAAGAGCATCTCCACCGCGCCTCCGACCGCGTAGGAGACCACGATCATGGCGACCACGTGCAGGCCATAGAAGTAGATCGACGCCGCAGCACAGGGCAGAAGCCCCACGATCACGATGGACATGAAACGCTTCAAGTCCAACGGATCGCGCACATGCGGCGACTCGGCCGTGCGCAACGACGGCGAGAAAAAGAAGCTCTCGGTCGCGTCGAACACAGGCTTGAGCCGCGACAGGGGGCCTCCGGCCTCAAACGTGGGCCGCAAGCGATCGAACACGTTCAGCAGCAGCTTCATGCTTCAGCGCCCTCAGGATGCAGTTCGGTTTCGATGCGTTCTTGTGCTTCGACCATCTGGCTCTTCAGTTCGATCTTCGATGGGCAGACGTACGAGCAAAGCCCGCATCGCACACACAGATCAACGCGGGCTTCCTCGGCTTCCTCAAGAGCGTCCCAATAAATATACTTGTGAATCAGGTGCGGCATGATGCCGGCGGGGCATACCGATTCGCAACGCCCACACGCCACACATGGCCGGCGCTCGCCGTGCACAGCAGTGTCAACCGCCTCAGGGGCCGCCGCACGCAGCGCGCTGAGGAAACACTTGCTATAGGACTGGCGGTCCGCACCGGGCCTCAAGAAGCCGAGCAACTCACGCCGCGTCTGTTCGGGCACAATCGTGAGCCCCACGCAGTCGGTACTGATGCCTTTCTGCTCAGGGGGCAACCTGCGGCCCGTGAACACACCGCCATCGATGACCCGCACCGGGCCAGCCTGTACGCGCGATTCGAGAATCGCGCTGATCGGGTATCCCGGCACGGCCCTGAGGTGCGTGGGCGTAGCCACCGCTGGGCCGCCCACCGAGATGATCCGCACGGTGGATGGCAGGGACAGGGTCAAGGCCCGGTCCACGGCCAGCACCCCGTCCGTGCCCATCGTCCACACCGGATGATCGGAATCGTGTTTCAGGTCCAGCGACCGCGCCAGAAGCGCCGCATCATCGTGGGGATACTTGAGGGGAACGCCCACCACGTGGATGAACGCATACCCGCGCAGCATTTCCCGCAGTTGCTTGCCGAACCCCGATTGCACGTCGGGCATGACCAAATAGATGGGTTGGTATTCGAGCAGCGATTGAATGTGTTCCAGCCCGCGCGTGAAACTCGTAAGCCGCTTGTAGATCTGCACGTCGCCCCTGGCGGAAAACGGCTCCAGTCTGAGGGTCGAGACGATGACGGCCTGGGGGATGGAAGCGGGATCGGGCAACGCACCCGTGTGTGCGTCTTGCACAAACTGCCAGACCCCCAGCGAGAGGAGCTTTGTTCGCTTGATGTCGCCGTCCACGTCATCCCCGCGGGAGACGTGGGGGTCGGCCTCCTGCGGGTCGTAGGGCTCCTCTGGAAGTTTGGCTACATCGACCAGGGTGATGTGGCCCGGAACTTTCCCCAGGTCAACGGTGCCTGCCCGCGGGGCAAGCAGTGGCACTCCATAGCTGCCCGCGTCGACCGCTAGCGTTTGGCCCTGGTTCACCCGCTCGCCGTCGGCAACGCGTACGTCACTGAACTGAAACCGCGTTGACTCAAGAGGTAAGTACAATACCTCCGGCTCGGGGAGTACTTGCACCTGGCTGCTAGGGCGGCCAGCCAGGGAGATGTTGTAGCCGCCTTTGCGGTTCATACGGCGCGCCTCACGTGGATGCTAGTGACTGGGCTGCAAAGCTCAAATACGGGTTGAAGGTCAACAGCAAAGAACTGGTGCAGTGCCTGCGCCGCGCTGGGCCAAGGGCTCAGAAGATTCAGGGCGGAGCGTCCCCACTGCGCAATGCGGTCCCGGAGGGTGTCGGCATCTTCGCCAAGCGCGCTCGCAAGCGTCGGCTTGCCGCGCAAGAGGTCGGTGCCTAACGTCTTGCCGACTGACGCCTCGCACCCGGTCACATCGAGCAAGTCGTCTGCAAGCTGGTACGCCGTGCCGATGTGGTAGCCGGCTTGCTCGAGGGCTCGACTCAGTCCAGGCTGGCCAGGCGCGAGCACGGTCAGCGGGAAAGCGAAGAGGGGGCCTGTCTTGCCGCGAGCGACCCGGGTGCAGGCTGTAGGGTCCGCGGGGCCATGGCGCATACGTAGTTCGTGCTCAGCTTCGGCCGCACAGGTCTCGCGCAGCTTCGCCACGAAATCCTGAACCAGTCGCGGATCGCCCACCTCGATGAGCATGTCAATGGCTTCGCACAGCAGAATGTCGCCTGTGAGCACCGCCTGCGCGGGGCCCGCCACGCGCCAAATCGCGGGGCGACCCCGGCGCATGATCGCCCCGTCGATAAGGTCGTCGTGGCACAGGCTCGCGGTGTGCGCCATCTCCGTAGCCGCGCAACTGTGCACCAAGGCGAGATCGTCCGACGTGGCATCCAAAGCACAAGCGACACGCACCGCCAAGCGCGTGCGTAGCATCTTGCCAGGACTCAAGTCTGCCTCCGCATCAATGGCCTCCTCCTGGATCGGCAGACCCACCAAGCGCTCGGACATGAGTGCCCGCACCCTGTGCAGCAACATCGTGAACCGCTCGTCTCGATTCGCGTCCATGTAGCACCTAAAAGCCGGAGGCGATAGCAGAGGGAGGCCAGACCTACTGAGAGGCCCCAAGCAATACATCTAGCTAATCATGTGCCCTACGCCATCGACTTGTTGTTTCTCACACACTTATACCCAGCCCGGAAGCCCGCCATACTTCTCGTGCCAGCGAGTAGATGGCTCGCCATCTGAACATTGCGAGCGCTCTGTAAATGACTGAAAATGGAAGACTTGACATGTGTGAAGATATATGGCCGAGGCCGCGTGGGACACGCAATGGCACCTGCATATCGCCTCCTCCGAACGCGCCGACGCGTTCTTGAATCCGCCCGTTTCCGTCGGATGACAAACCACCCATTCCACTCTCAATTGACGGAAAACCGTCGCCGCACCGCCGGCGCATTGCTCGCACCGGCCATTGCTCGGCAGCCACGCACTGGCAATGAGACATCCTGTGTCCGGCAGAGAGGAAGCGGGATGTGCAACGTCCATGTTGTTGCTATAATGTCTGGGCGCGTCCCGTGGTCGCAACACAACGCGGGCTGCGCGCACAACCCAAAGCCACTGACCGCCATGGATCAGAACCCTTCATGCCCGGCAACTTGGCCCAGCCCCCGGTCTGGATCGGGATTGATCCCTGCGCCAAGAGCTGCCACCCGTACACAAACCGGGAGGAAACGGCCGGATGAGCCGGACCAAACTGAACTGGATATGGGAAGCCGCATGGCGATCTGTCCTATCGACCATGGTCGCGGCCCTAGGGGCCTGCGTCGTGTGGGGGACGATGCTGCTGTTGTCCGCCAGGGAGCCCTACGTATCGCTTTCGCCACAAGGGCAGCCGTCCGCGAACCGTCAACCGCGCCCTGCCAGCGCGGCGTTGCGCTTCGCCGTTGCGACCAGGCTCAGCCCCAAGTCGGCGTTCGCGACGTACCGCCAACTCGTCAGCCGCATCTGCCGAGACGTGCATCGTAAAGAAGTATTCGTCTTGCGTCCATCGTACGCCGAGATGCGCCACGACCTGGAACGCGGCCTCGTCGACGTGGCGCTGGTCTGCACAGGCACCTACGCGCACAGCCGCGCGGGCGGGAAGATCGACTTGCTTGTGCAGCCGGAGTTCGAAGAAGGCTGGCAGTACAGATCGGTGCTGCTCGTCCCAGCCGATAGTCCGGTCAAGGGCTTCGACGACTTGCGCGGCAAGACGGTCGCGTTCACCGACGTGGAGTCGCACACGGGCTGCGCCGTGCCCTCCGCAATACTCGCCGAAAAAAAACTGTCGCCTCGCACCTTTTTTGGACGCGTCCTGTTCACTGGCAGCCACGACCGATCGATTCGCGCGGTCGAACGCAAGCTGGTCGATGCCGCGGCGGTCGACTCCCTGATCTGGCAGTGGCGCAAGGAGCGCGAGCCCCAAGTGGCTGAACGTGTGAAGGTCGTATACCAGAGCGAGGTGTTTGGGCCTCCGCCAATCGTCGTTCCCGCGAACCAGGATCCGCAGTTGGTGCGCGCTCTACGCAACGCATTCCTCGCGCTCGACAAGCACGATGAGGGCAGGCGCATCCTCAAGGAGCTTCATATCCGGCGGTTCATCCCGGCTCGGCCGCAAGACTATCAAACCGCCGTGAGCCTTTACGCCAGGTACCAAGCCCTGAGACACGCGAATGCACCTTAGGCGTCTATCACTCGACCGCCTCATTGCCCGTGCGGGCTCGGCAACCGCGATCGCGCTGTTGCTGCCGCTTGGGATTTATCTCGCGTACACCGTGTCCTTGTCGGAAGACGAGTCACTGGAGCGCTCCGCTCAAGGCCTGGCCTCGGCACTCGCGCGGCAAGTCGTTGAACCGCTGCTCTTGCAGGATCGCCTCGCGCTTCAGGACGTTCTGGTTGGAACCCTGGGCGTTCAGAACAACGTGCGCTACCTGGCGATCGAGAACCCCAACGGCAAGGCGGTCGCACACACCTTCACGGGCGCATGCCCTCCGGGCCTCCCCCGCCTCTGGAGAGACAAGCGCCAGCCCGTGGTGCGATACCGTTCGGCACAAGGCCGAATGCTCGACGTGGCAGCGCCTGTGCTCGGGGGACGATTGGGGCGCGTACACGTCGGCATCTCCCGGGAGCGCATGCTCAAGGCCACCCGGCGCGTCGTGCTGGCCATAGGCGCCACCTTGGCGGGCGCGCTCGCGCTGACCTTTGTGGTCTCCCACATCGTGGCCGCCACTGCC